>DNGN01000184.1 GCA_003486225.1 Chloroflexota bacterium | reverse complement strand
GGGGAGCGTTCGGGGGCCCGCATCACAGCAAATTTTGCCCTGGAGCAGGGGCGGGAGGTGTTCGCCGTACCTGGCAACATCTTTTCGCCACAAAGCCAGGGTACCAACCGACTGATCCGGGATGGAGCTCACCCCTTGTTGGCCCCGCAAGACCTGCTGGAGGTCTTGAACCTCTCGATGGTCACCGAGCATCAGAAGGCACGCGTTGTGCTGCCGGCCAATGCAGTTGAGGCAGCGATCTTTGAGGTCCTGGGTCATGAACCCGTGCATGTGGACCAGATCGGGCAGCAGGCTAAATTACCGATTGAGCAGATTTCTGCGACCCTGACGTTGATGGAGCTGAAAGGCATGGTGCGTCAGGTTGGCGGCATGCGCTATGTCGCAGTGCGCGAGGCAGGCGCTGCATATCATATTGAAGAAAACGAGGATGAATCATGAACGATAATTACTATGCGGTGATCATGGCTGGGGGAGGCGGAACACGCTTGTGGCCGCTTTCCCGCAGGGATAAACCCAAGCAGATGCTCAAGCTGGACGGGGAACGCACCCTGTTCGAGATCGCGGTAGACCGGTTGTTGGGCCTTTTCCCAGCAGACCGGATCATGGTTGTCACTTCAGGCTTTCAGGCGGAGGTCTTCCAGAAAGAGGTGCCGGAAATCCCTGCTGAAAACTATATTATTGAACCTTCCGGGCGCGATACTGCTGCGGCGATTGGGTTGGCAGCTGTGGCTTTAAAGATGCGCGACCCGGAATCAGTCATGGCCGTGGTAACCGCAGATCACTATATCGAGCGCGAGGGCCGCTTCCTGCATGTCCTGCGGACGGCAGGCCAGGTGGCTGAAGAAGGCTATCTGGTCACCCTGGGAATCCAGCCGACCTTTGCCTCAACCGGGTTCGGTTACATTCAGCAGGGCAGCTATCTGGGAACGTATGAGAATATTGTGGTCTTCAAAGCCGAGAGTTTCAAAGAAAAACCCGATGCCCGCAAGGCTGTTGAGTTCCTCGAGGCTGAAGATCATTCCTGGAATTCGGGCATGTTTATCTGGCAAGTGAACAAAGTGTTGGATGAGATCCAGCGTCAGATGCCGCAGCTGAACGCCGCACTGGAAAAAATCGCTGCAGCCTGGGGAAAGCCTGAGTATCAGGAGGTGCTGGCAAAGGTGTGGGACAAGCTGGATAAGGTGTCGATCGATTTTGGTATCATGGAAGGTGCTCAAAACGTTGCCGTCATCCCGGCGCGAGGCCTGGGCTGGAGTGATGTGGGCAGCTGGAATGCCGTGTATGAGGTGCTGCCAAAAACGGCTGAAGGCAATGTGGTCAACTGTGCTGACTTTGTTTCAGCGGACACGTTGAATTCGCTGATCTTCGCCAATGGTGATTCTGACCGCCTGATCGTGACCCTGGGCGTCTCTGATATGGTGATTGTGGATACCAAGGATGTGCTGATGGTTTGTGATAAGGAATATGCCCAACGTGTGCGGGATGTGGTTAACCAATTAAATGAAAAAGGTAAGAAACATTATCTATAGACAGTATAGGTAGAGTATCATCGATTGATGTGATCGTCTTGGAGGTTTGGTTTGGAAGCTTATTGTGTTAAATGTAAACAAAAACGAGAAATGCAGGATGCAAGGGCAGAGTTTACTGCGTCCGGGGCACCCGGAACGCGGGGGAAATGCCCTGTTTGTGGTACAACAATGTTCCGCATGGGGCGCACAGATGCCCATGAAGGAATGACTCCCCCAGAGCGCCCTGCACGCAAAATTAAAACTCAGGAACGCAAAGGCAAGCTGGTGATCGTTGAATCACCAGCCAAAGCCCGCACCATCGGCCGGTATCTTGGTAAAGGCTATCGGGTAGAAGCCTCGGTTGGTCACGTGCGCGATTTGCTCAAGTCTCAGCTCTCTGTGGATGTGGAAAATCAGTTTGAGCCCAAGTACAGGGTGCCAAACGAGAAGCGACCGGTGGTTAAGGAACTGAAAAAACTTGCCAGCCAAGCTGAACAGATTTACCTGGCTACCGACCTTGACCGGGAAGGTGAGGCGATTGCCTGGCACTTGATGGAAGCAGCTGAGATTGACCCTACACGCGCCAAACGGGTGATCTTCCCGGAGATCACCAAACCCGCGATTGAAGAAGCTTTTGCCCATCCGCGTGAAATTGATATGGACCTGGTGGATGCCCAGCAGGCGCGGCGCATCCTGGACCGTTTGGTTGGTTATTCTCTCAGCCCGATATTATGGCGTAAAGTGCGCAACCGGCTTTCCGCAGGGCGGGTGCAGTCTGTGGCTTTGCGGATGGTTGTTGAACGCGAGCGTGAGATTGAAGAATTTGAGCCCGTCGAATACTGGACAATTGCTGCTGAACTGCGTCCAGATGTCAGCCAAAATGTCTTTGTGGCGAAACTGAATAAGGTGGACGGCGAAACCCCGGCTCTTAATGTTGAAGCTGATGTTACGCCAATTTTGGCTGACATGGAAACTGCAGCCTATACCATTGAAGCCATTAAACGCGGCACTCGCAAACGTAATGCCCCCGCACCTTATACCACCTCCACCTTACAACAGGAAGCTTCACGCCGTATGCGCTTCACAGCCCGCCGGACGATGGCTTTGGCCCAGCAGCTTTATGAAGGTATCAGCATTGATGACGAGGAGACGGTTGGCCTGATCACCTATATGCGTACCGATTCGACCAATGTCTCCGAGTTAGCCCAGGCTGAGGCGCGGGATTATATCGAGAAGCGCCACGGTAAAGATTTTCTGCCGGAAGTGCCTCCGAAATACTCCACCAAAGCCAAAAGCGCCCAGGAAGCCCATGAGGCGATCCGCCCGACATCGGTACTGCGCACCCCGAAAAGCATGAAGGAACACCTTTCGGGAGACCAATACCGCCTGTATAACATGATCTGGCAGCGGTTTATCGCGTCCCAGATGTCTCCGGCTGAATACGATACCCTGGTGGTGGATATCCTGGGTCAAAGCGCTACGCACCAGTATGGTTTGCGAGCCACGGGCTCTGCTGTGCGCTTCCCAGGCTACCTGATCGTTTATGAAGAAACGCGCGGGGAATATGATGCTTCTGAAAATGGGGATATAGCCAACATTCCCGCCGAGCTGGAGGAAGGCCAACGCCAGCATCTGGTCCGCTTGCTGCCAGAACAGCATTTTACACAGCCACCGCCGCGCTACAGCGAAGCTTCTCTGGTGAAATCCCTGGAGGAAAATGGTATTGGCCGTCCATCTACTTATGCCCCAACCCTGAGCACTCTCCAAAACAGGGGATATGTGTACTCTGAGGGACGGCGCTTGTTCCCAACCGAGACTGGCCTGATCGTAAACGATCTCTTGATAGAGCATTTTTCAGAGATCGTGGATTATGGCTTCAGTGCCCGCATGGAGCAGGACCTGGATAAGATCGCCCACGAAAAGCAGGATTGGGTAGAGGTGATCCGCGAATTTTACCAACCTTTTTCCGAACAGGTGGAACGTGCAAAAATCGAGATGCCCGAAGTCAAGGCTGAACCAGAATACGTGGGACGCGAATGTCCAAAATGTGGTGAGGGACAGCTGATCTTGCGGTGGGGACGATTTGGCAAGTTCATCAGCTGTGAACGCTTCCCTGATTGCCGACATACCGAGCCTTTCCTGGAAAAAATTGGGGTGACCTGCCCGGAAGATGGCGGGGAGATTGTGGAGCGGCGCACCCGCAAAGGACGCATATTTTATGGCTGTGCCAATTACCCGGAATGTGAATTCACCTCCTGGAAGCGTCCGCTGCCCACTGCGTGTCCCCATTGCCAGGGATTGCTGGTAGTGGCCAATAAAAAATCGGCCCAATGCCTGGCTTGCGAAACTACCTTTCCATTGGAAAAAGTCCAGCCGCAGGAAGAAAGCAGTCTTAATTCAAATTAGTCGTTTCCCTGGGTGTGAACGGCATAAACCTTGCAACTTATTCGAATATGGCTTTTGGTTGCATAAAAGCATACACTAGTCTACAATTAGCTTGAGGTTTATGACGTTGGTGGCTTTCATTGTGCCTGCCACCTAAGAAATACGCCGGACGAGGCCGAGTTTTAGGGTCCGGTGAATTTGCTCACCAATTGGAGTTAACGATGGATTTTGAAAATATGGATTATGACTATGACCAGGAAGACGATGATGTGTTCAATCGCCCCCTAGACTTAGAGGAGGTGGAAGAACCAGGTCCAGGAGGCGGTTTCCAACTTTCGGATCTTTGGTCCAAACTGACCACTAATCCGATGTATCTGGGGGCTGCGGCACTGGTAGTTGGATTGATTTTTGGCCTGATCTTTGCCTGGGGCGTGTGGCCTGTGCAGTATGTCGATGCAGCTCCCGAACATCTGCATGAGAATTTCCAACTCGATTACATGCGCATGGTCATTGATTCGTATAACTTGCGCCAGGATACGGCTTTGGCCGATCGGCGGATTGCTGCTCTGGGCGAGTCTGGCAGTGCTGTGCTGGAGAAATTGATCGCCAATCCAGGAGATGAAGCCAGCCGGCAGGCGATCCAAGATTTTGTGCTGTTGTATAAGATCAGTGCTGGCACAACCACAGGTACGGATGGTGAGACCGCGGTGTCCACCTTACCGGTGCCCGGTCAGGCCGATGCCGAACAAACAAGTGCTTCCGGCAGCAGCTCACGCACTTTGCTGATCTTAGGGTGCGCCGTGTCGGGTGTCCTTCTGGTGGCTTTTGGCGTTTTCTATTTCCTGCGCCAGCGAAACAGCCAGCCGGGTGGGAAAACAGCCGCTGCACGCGCGCAGGAATTTTCAAACCAGGCCATGCAAACAGATTATGAAGCCATGGGAGAGGTGTCCCCGATTGCTCAATGGATGACCACCTACCTGATCGGAGATGACCTTTTTGATGACTCGTTCAGCATCGATTCGCTCAGTGGAGAGTTCCTGGGTGAATGCGGGGTCGGGATTGCCGATACGATCGGTGTTGGAGAGCCGAAACGAGTCTCAGCCTTTGAAGTCTGGTTGTTTGATAAAAACGATATCCAGACGGTAACCAAGGTATTGATGAGCGGCCATGCCATGAATGATGAAGGCTCTTATGCCCGGCTGGAAGCCAAAGGAGAACCAGTTTTGGCGGTACCGGGCGGCATAGTAGAGCTGGAGACCAAGACGTTGCGCATGGCTGTGCGCGTCATGGATATGGATTACGGAACCGGCCATCTGCCGGAGAACAGTTTCTTCCAGCGGGTGACACTGGAACTTGCGATCTGGTCACTGGGCTCGTAACAATCATCCAATAACAAAATCCAAAAGCTCCCGGAAACCTTCCGGGAGCTTTTTTTTAAAAAATTTGTTTTGTTCAGGATGCGTGTTTCAACACCCAAGCGGCTCTCAGGCTGACCCACTTATTGGGCATTTTCTTTTCCCCAAAATTTACCCAGGTTTTGTCGATATAGTTATATTCCAGGGCCCAGCGACCATTGGCGTCTTGCTTCTCCCGGATGAGGTTGAGGGCATTTGCCAGGCGGGGATCCTTGCCATAGCCCAACCGAACCAGGGCCTCCACATTCTGCAAAATGTCGGTGACATAGAAGATCGGGAAGCCAAACTTCCACCAGCTTCTGTTTGGTTTGCTGTCGAGTCTGGTTGGGTATGCCGCGCTGGCAGGGTCTACACTGAAGAGGAATTTGATTCCCTTTTGGATGGCTTCTTCGATCAGGGGGGTGCGTTGCTGGTGAGGGAGTTTGCTGAAGGCCAGCAGCACTTTAACCGCTCCCCAAGCACAAGGCTTGGATCCATTCACACCGCAGAGGAAATCCGGCCCGCATTTATACGCAAAATATCGAATTGGGGCATGCTTGTCTTCCAAGGGGGCAATGCCTTCTCCAGTCTGGGAGCGTGCCATCCATTCCAGGGCTGGTTCCAGGCGGGGGTCCTGACAGCCCAGGTCGAGTAGGGCGTTACAAAGGTTACCCTGCAGGCAATCGACTGTGCCAGAAGGCACTCCGTTGGTGGTAAACCCACCGATTTTGGTCAGCCCATGGTCGAGCAGGTAGGCACATGCCCGGGCAATCCGCTCATCCTGCTGAATAGAAGCGCCAAGTTGCCCTAAAACGATGATTGACCAGACAGTGCTGCGGTATTTGGGGTTATATCCATGCCCTGCACGAGCCCAAAAACCTTCAGGTTCCATTTTTTCCAGGATAGATGCGATCGGCCCTGCCTGGTGAGCCAGGGTCTGGGCTGCAAGCAGGTCAGGGTCATCTTTGGGTAAACCTACCAAATCCCGCAATGCCAGGTAGCGAACTCCGGGATCCTCCGGCTCCAGCAGCCAGGAAAGCGTATCACCCTGTAAGGTCTCCTGCCAATTCATACCTGCCCTCCATNNACTCTTTGGTTGCCGGACGAATTCAGATGCTATATACTATATCCAGCGTAATGTTCAGTACTATCATCTTGAGGAGGATGTCGTGAGTAACTTACAGAGTTTGGTGGATGATTTTCTAGCCCAGGACCGGATCGCAGTTGTCGGGGTGCGCTCCACGGTGGAAGATGTAGCCAATTCGATTTACCAAAAGTTCAAAGGAGCGGGGTACCAGGTGTTTGCGGTTAATCCTTCCGCAGCTGAGTTCAAAGGGGATCCATGCTACCCGTCTGTGAAGGAGATCCCTGGGGGGGTGCAGGCCGCCATGCTGGTCCTGCGTCCGGAGGTGACAGAAAAGGTGGTGCGGGAATGTGCAGAGGCAGGCATCAAGCACGTTTGGATGCACCGCTCGATTGGCAACAGCGTCTCCGAGGAGGCAGTCCAGTTTTGTAAAGAGAACGGCATCTCGGTAATTGGAGGGGGCTGCCCGATGATGTTCGTCAAACCAGTTGATTTTGGCCATGTCTGCATGCGATTCATCGGTAAGTTCACCGGCTGGCTGCCGCAGGATTAATAAGCTAAAGCACCGGTAAAAGCGAAAACACCAATTGGGCTGTTGGCTCAAGACAAAAAAGAGCGCAGCTTGCTGCGCTCTTGATGTTTAATTGACTTGGATAAACTGCCGCTTTATTCTACTTCCAGGACCTTGAAGATCATATTGCCGCCCGGCGTTTCCACACTGACTGTATCACCGACCTTGCGGCCGAGCAGCGCTTTTCCGATCGGGGATTCGTTGGAGATGCGCCCTTCAACCGGATTGGCCTCGCGCGCCCCGACCATGTGATATTTTTCAGCGGGGTAGTCGGCTTCCTGGATGGTAATTCGGGAACCCACATCGATGATGCCTTTATGATTCCCGCCCGTAATGATCTTAGCCCCAGCGACGATTTCTTCATATTCTCGGATCTTTCCTTCCAAAAATGCCTGGTCTTCCTTGGCTTTATGGTAATCCGCGTTTTCGCTGAGATCCCCTTGCTGGATGGCGAAACGAAGCCTTTCAGATAATTCGACCCGCTGGCGGGTTTTCATATCATCCAGTTCATGTTTTATTTTTTGCAGTCCTTCTTGAGTGAGTAAATATTCGTTATTCATAGGTTTTGCTCTAAGGTAGTGTTAAAGGGTCAAATAATTTTTGATGCTCTTCGATGGCATACCGGTCGGTCATCCCGGCAATATAATCACAAATGGTGCGTTCTAAGCCGCGCTGCTCAATCAGAGCCTGAAATGTGTCGTCAAGCATGCTTGGTTCATTGCGATATGCATTAAATAATTCGTATATCGTTTTCTCAGCTTTTACAGCCATGCGCACAACCCGGTAATGGCGATAAAGCTTATTATACAGGAAATCTTTCAATTCTCTNNGACTTAACCTTACCTGTTTTTATCTTTTCTGCAGTTGCGTTGACCACATCGGAGACCAGCAGACCGATCAGGTGGCGGATCAGGCGGTGGCGATTGAGATCCGAGAGGTGTTCGTTTTTCCATTGAATACCTTCGCGCAGGATCTCCCAAATTTCGATCCCGGAGAGCATATCCGGCGTAATCATGCCGGAACGCAAACCATCGTCCAAATCGTGAGCGGTGTAAGCCAGTTCGTCGGCGACGTTGGCAAGCTGGGCTTCGAGATGCCCGCGCAAGTCGGGGTTGTACTCGCGGGCATCCGAGACATCGTATTCCGTCTCATGTTTCACGATGCCTTCCAAAACCTCCCATGTGAGGTTAAGGCCTGGAAAATCTTCGTAACGTTTTTCCAGCTTGGTAACAATTCTGAAGGATTGCTTGTTGTGATCAAACCCGCCGTAGTCTTTCATCAGGCGGTGCAGGGCAACCTCACCAGAATGGCCAAAAGGAGGGTGCCCGAGATCGTGCGCCAGGCAGATAGTTTCGACCAGGTCTTCGTTTGCGCCTAAGGCCCGTGCCAGGGTACGCCCAATCTGGGCAACTTCAAGCGTGTGTGTCAGGCGTGTGCGGAAGTAGTCCCCTTCGTAATTAATAAATACCTGGGTTTTATACTCCAATCTGCGGAAGGCAGTGGTATGCAGGATGCGGTCCCGGTCGCGCTGAAAGGATGTGCGGTAATTGGGTTCGTGGTCGGGGAAATTGCGGCCTTTGGTTTGGCTGCTGCAAACGCCATACGGGGCGAGCATCTCCTCTTCAATAGCTTCCAGCTTCTCACGGTTGTAGATCATAGGTTTTACTTCCTTCCGGCAATATTAGAGTAGTCTAATCGAGGAGTATTTCCATGTCAATTGTTTCAAGTTTTGACAAGTGCTGTTTCATTATAGTACAACTATAGAGTAAAATTAACGCGGCTAAGACACACCTTGGGCTGAAAAGTTTAAACGGCGGATGTTTAGGAGAAGACCTGTTTAATGGAAGACACCCGACTGGCGCGTCAAGTTGTTGACCAGCTGGCCCCTTTTTTAATGAAATTAATCATCAAGCAGCCCCTCACTACTGGCGCTAGCGCAGAAGAGAGGGATGCGTATGCGCTCTGGGATGCGATCTATCCTAAGGTGGCGCTGCGGTCTGCTGTGATGATGGCCGTCAGAAAAATGGTTGAAGACGATACGCCGGAGCACCGCCTAGCTTTATCCAACCAGCTTGCCCAAGTATTCAGGATCAACCGATTTCTGGCTGTCAAAATAAGACAGCTTTTGCCTGTATTGAATCAAAAATCATCTTCAATGACACCCAGACCCCAACCGCATTTGGACCCTGCCATCCCTAGAGCCCCAGTGGTTGCAAAGGAATTTGGGGCTGATCAAATTTCCTGCCAGGTTTGTGACGTGCAGGATGAAACCCTGCGCCTGATCAGCTATCCGTTTGTGTTCAGTTTGGTCGTCATCACCTTTCGCCGCATGTTTCAAGGTGTCTATTGTGCCCGACATGCCAACCGGTATTTTGGGCTGGCTGTCCTGATTACCCTGTCTGTGGGTTGGTTGGGGATCCCGTTTGGGCTGATTTTTACCCCCATCACCTTGTTTAATCTGTTTACCGCAGACAAGCGCTTAAGGCCGGCCAATGCCAAATTGCTGATGGAGATTGCCAAATCGAAACTAGAACATGGCAACCTGGGAGACGCAGCGGTTTATTATCAAGAATCTCTTTGGCTGGGGAGTATTGAACCACCTGTGATACCTGCCCCGCAGATCATGGCTTCGCTGGTTTCACTTATCGATCGGTCATTGACAGTCCAGGTCTTTGCATTGATCAACGGGTTTGCTGCGGCCTGGCTAATGGGATTTTTAATTGGCCTGGTGAATGGATTGCTCAGCGCACCTTTTACTGCGCTTGGGGGTCGGGTAACGATCCTGGTGATCATCTTCAGCACTCTTCCGCTGGTACTGATGCTTTTTTGGGGCAGTTTTTTGCTCGCACGAACTATTCGCAGGATGTTGGAGCGCACCCTGATTACAAGCGTCCTGATCGGCAGGGTGCTCGCTGGTTTTGCAGCTTCGCTGGCCTTTTATGCCATCCTGACAGGAAATTTATTCTTTTATGTGCGAACGGTTGGCATTCAGCCAGCTGTCACCCTGTTGGATGCCATCCGTCTCCATGGATTGCTGTTGGTGCATGGCGGCTGGTTCAAAATGGTGGGTCTGGTCCAGATAGGGTCAACCGCCGATCTGCTATTTGTGGTCTTGGTGATTTTAGGTTTTATGGCGTTTATGTGGCTCGGGCAGGATTGGGCCAGCCAAACGGTTCGTTGGCGTAAACGCCTGCAGGATCTCGCAGGATTCGAAGCACAAAATTCTGGAGCATTGGTAGCATTCTTTGCATTGATGATTATGGGGGTTTTAGGCGTACTTTTAGGGCTGGTATTTTTTCCGATTTAGACTGGTGGAATATTAATCTTTTAATCCACTGTGCTAATGATGGTGCGGACTGCCCCCGCATCCTGCAGTGCTGATTCAACCGCCGCGGCGCGCCCTGGATCTACCAAAGCGATCATGTTGCCGCCGCGCCCTCCGCCAGACAGCTTGGCCCCCAAAGCTCCCGCTTGCCTGGCTGCATTGACCAGCCGCTCAAGTTCCGGACAAGAAACTCCCATCTTAACCAAAAGTTCGTGGTTATCGTTCATCAAGGGCCCGAGCGAGGAAACTCTGGCTTGCTGGATCGATCTCGCGGCGTTATTGGCGATCATGCCGCAGGTCTCAAAATAGGACTGGAAAAGATCCGGCTCCGCTTCATAGGATTTGCGGACATCTCCCACTGTTTGAGAAGTGGGAGTGGCAATGCCAGTATCGGCAATCACCAGCGTGAAGGGGGCCCTGATCTGGATGATTTTGGGCACCTGGCCTTTGATGAAATAGACTGGCTTGGCGTAGGTGACGACTGTGTTATCTATACCGGAAGGCATACCATGGTGCAGCTTTTCAACCTCAAAGGCAATCTGGTTGACCGTCTCGTCTGGCAGCGGGTGTCCCATAAAACCGGATAAGGCCCGTACAATAGCCACCGAAACTGCGGCTCCCGAACCCATGCCGGCAGCCAGCGGGATAGTCGAGTTGATCATCATGGTGCAGGCCGGAGGGGTTGTTATGCCAAGTGCTTCCAGGGTTAGATGAATGGTGCGCCCAACGGCATCATCGAAGGGCAGGTTTGCCAGGCTGCTGTTGAGGGCAATATCCGGTGCCAGCACCTTGACCCCGTCACCGCCTGGTTGTGCCCGGACGATAGCGCGTGCATGCACCTGGTGCACGGGAACCGCCAATGCTGGCTGCCCGTAGACCACCGCGTGTTCACCAAATAGGATGATTTTTCCGGGGGCAGATGCGCTTATGGCAGGCATAGGTCTAAAAGAGGTAGAAAATCAGCAGAATGGAAACAACCCATAGGATGATGTTGATCTGGAATGGCCGGTCTGTCAGCAAGATTTCTTCTGGGGCTTCGCCATGCCCTTCAACCTGAACCAGATACAGATAACGGAAGACGCCGTAGATTACGAATGGGATTGTCAGCATGGTGATGTGATTGTCCGGCAGGTTGGGGGCCGAGAAGGTGTACAGGCTGTAGGTCACTATCGTGATCGTCAGTACGATCATGATTAACTGGTCGAGGTACGCAAGTGTATAACTGGAGAGCACCTTGCGGGTTTGAGCGCCTGCGCTTTGGCCATTAATCAATTCGGTGCGGCGCTTGCTGATCCCCAAAAAAAGTGCCAGGAAAGTGGTGGCGATATACAGCCAGGGCGAGAAGCGCTCAACGCTGATGATGGTCACCCCGGCAACAACTCGAATGACATAAAAACTTGCCAGGGTCAGTACATCCACGATAGGGATATGTTTGAGCCACGTTGAATAGGAAATGTTGAGGGCGATATATGCCAAACAAGTCAGGGCAAAACCTGGTGAAAGCAGGTAGGCCAGCCCCAAGCCCACAACCAGCAGCACAAATGCGGCCAGCCGGGCTGTAGGGATGCTTAATTTTCCGGAAGCGATCGGCCGCATTTTCTTCGTTGGGTGATTGCGGTCCGCGTCCACGTCCGCCACATCGTTGATCAGGTATATGGCACTGGCGATAAAGCTGAACAGGATTGCCCCGGCAATGGTGGGAAGCAGCGCAGCTGGATATCCGATCTTGCGGTCGAAAACGACAGCGGCAAAGATCATCACATTTTTTACCCACTGTCTGGGGCGCATGGCTTGGATCAATGCAATCAGCATACCGGAATAATAGCATAAACTGGTTGATAAGGATAGCACCTGCGGTGAATTTACAGCGCAACATGCAGTTCGTGGTTAGTCCATAATTCTTTGAACTTGTCAACTGATTGGGACCATTGCGATACATACAAAACCAGGCTTGTCAAGCAAGTGGGATTTTTGGCAGACAGGCGGAATGTTTCGGTGGTGTTGATGTTAATCAGAACCTGGTTTATGCTTGAATCGCTGGCTGACAGGGATCATGCCTGAAAAGGAGACACACAACATGAAGGATTCGGACCACAAAACCATGAATTATTATTCCCGCAGAGAAGAGATTGCCAACAGCCTGACCCATGGGGCCGGTGCTGTCCTAAGCTTGCTGGGGCTGGTTTATCTGTTGATTCGCGCAGTACAGCTGGGTAATGCCTGGCATGTCGTCAGTTTTTCAATCTACGGTGTTTCTTTGTTCTTGCTGTACCTGGCCTCGACTCTCTACCATTCCATACCGATTCTTGAATGGAAAAGGGTGCTGAAAAAATTAGATCATTCAGCTATCTTCCTGCTGATAGCCGGGACCTATACCCCTTTCCTGCTGGTTAGCATGCGCGGCCCCTGGGGGTGGAGCCTGCTGGGTGTGATCTGGGGATTGACGATTTTGGGCCTGGTGATCAAACTGGGCTTCATCGATAAGCTGGAAAAAACCTCTTTGGTGTTATACCTGGCCATGGGATGGCTGGTGGTTGTGGCAGTTCGGGAGCTTGTCAGCCAGGTAGGGACAACCAGCCTGGTGCTGCTGGCTGTCGGCGGGGTTTGTTACACGTTTGGGGTGATCTTTTATGTCTGGCGCAGGCTGCCTTATCACCACGCCATCTGGCATCTCTTCGTGCTGGGCGGCAGTATTACGCACTATTTTTCTATCTTAAATTTGATCTAAAGCATTCGCTGGTTATTTCTGGTAAAGGATTTCTCCTTGGATATTCGATATCTCCTGTTCAGAAAGCAATCCGGTGAAATCTACCCGCACGATCTTTCCCTGGTGGTTCAAACGGAAAGTACGTGCGAGGTCCATTGGATCCGTACCAAGGATGACGGCATAGTTCCCCGCCGGGAATGAGGGGTCCATGTATTCGGGTGGTTTTACCAGCATCACGGCCAACAAACTTGGTTCCTGGTAATCGAAGACCTGGTTTGCCTCTTCTGGACTCAGCTTACCGCCTTCCCCTGGACCGAGAACAGGAAAGAAAGCCAAAACTGTGCCTTCGTTAACCCCTTCCGGGCATGTCGGCGGTCCGCCCAGACCTTCCTCTTTCGTGCAGGGTTGTGAATTTAGCAGGAGCGTATACTGCAATACCTCAAGATCCTGGTCGAGCAGGGCGGCGATCGTGGTGTTCACATCTGGATTATCCGTGATATTGAGGATGTCCGGTGTTGCGTTGGGAAGCGATGTGGTGTTTGCGGGTTGGCTGCTTTCTTGGGGAACGGGTTCAGTTTCTTCGGGTATGTCGGTTTGGCTCTGCAAAGTGGGCTGGGGTGTGTCCTCGGTACGGCAGGCTGTGATGAGAAGGATTAGGATACAAAGCGTTAATAAAAAATTCTTAACTTTCATAGTGTTTTCATTTCCTGAATAGGGAGGGGAAAAACATTCACAATTGTTAAAAATATAATGTGCACTGATAAAAATATCAAGAGGTATTTGATTAACAATGGCTTAATCCTTGATACAATCAAGATATGAAAAAAGTGCGCGTGGATGTCTTGCTTGTTGAGCGGGGTCTGGTCGAAAGCCGCTCGCTGGCACAGCGACTGGTGATGGCCGGGCAGGTGCGGGCCAATGGCCAGGTGGTTGCCAAGCCTTCGGTCGGTTTCCCACCGGATGTCGAATTGACTGTTGACCTGGGGCCCAAGTATGTCTCACGCGGGGGTGAGAAACTAGAAGGGGCACTCAAGTTTTTTCAGCTGCAGGTCAGCGGGTTGGTGTGCGCAGATATTGGAGCTTCCACCGGTGGCTTCACCGACTGCTTGCTGCAAAATGGGGCCCGTAAGGTATATGCGATTGATGTTGGTAAAGGCATCCTGCACTGGAACCTCCGCCAGGACGAGCGTGTGGTGGTAATGGAAGGCACCAATGCCCGTCACGTGGAAACCCTGCCAGAGCCGGTTGACCTGGTGACGGTAGATGCCTCGTTTATCTCCCTGAAGATCCTGCTGCCGGTCTTCAAGCATTGGTTTGGCGAACAAGGCGGTCAGGCGGTTGTGCTGATCAAGCCTCAATTTGAGGCCGGCCGTAAGGAGACGGCAAGGGGCAAAGGGGTCATCAAAGACCCTGAAGTACATTATTTTGTGCTGGAAGAAATCCTCTACGCTGCCCTGGGGGAGGGTTTTGGCGTGCTTGGTGTTGCCAGCTCACCGATCACCGGGCCGAAGGGTAATGTTGAATTTTTAGCGCATCTTGCATTCCCCAAAAGTAAGCCGGTGGATGTCGAAACGCTGATAGGTGAGTTACAACTTTCTTAGCAACTGCAAGGGATATTTTGATGCGCCTGCTGGCTGCATGAAAAAGCTTACGGAAATTTTTATCTCCGGTTGGAATTTTCCAGTTACACAAAACCATCCATATAGACATAAGAGATAGATAACGTGTGATAAACCTGCTGGTAGTACGGACAGGGTCATACTTAGTCTAGGCAGTGTGATCGTAATTCTGCCGGGCTGGGTTTGGGAGGGCGAGACCGGCTCGTACCGTATCATCATAGGGGATCCATTTGCCTGCTCAAATCGGGCATTTATATGATGATCATCTTAGCTTTGTTTGGATGGCTCTTTCGTACAGAATTTTGAAAACTGGTAAAATAACTTTTGGCTATGTTTAATCATATACGTAATTTCTGTATTATCGCCCATATCGATCATGGCAAGTCCACCCTGGCAGACCGTATGCTTCAGGTGACCCATACCATTTCCGATCGAGACATGACCAACCAGGTGTTGGACAGCATGGATTTGGAGCGCGAAAAGGGTGTCACCATCAAGGCCTCGGCTGTGCGGATGAACTATACTGCTGAGGACGGCAACACCTACCAGCTGAACCTGATCGACACACCCGGGCATGTCGATTTCGGCTACGAGGTCAGCCGCGCCCTGAACGCTTGCGAGGGAGCGCTGCTGGTGGTGGATGCCAGCCAGGGTATGGAAGCGCAGACTATCGCCAACCTGTACCTGGCCCTTGAGGCAGACCTCGAGATCATCCCGGTGATTAACAAGATCGATATGATCTCAGCCCAGCCAGACCAGGTGGCCGAGGAGATCAGCAACCTGATCGGCACTCCGCCGGAGGAGATCCTGCGCATTTCTGCCAAAGAAGGCTCGAATGTGCTCGCAGTGCTGGAAGCGGTTGTCAAACAGGTGCCTCCACCAAAAGGGGACGCTGAGGGGATTCCGCGGGCCCTGGTATTTGATTCGCACTATGACTCATTTAAGGGTGTGGTGGCATATGTCCGCATGGTGGACGGTAAGCTGGAAAAAACTGAAGACCTGCATATGATGGCAACCGGTGTGGATTTCCGCCCGGTAGAGATCGGTGTGTTTGCCCCTCAACTTAAGCCCACCGGCGTTTTGCGGGCAGGTGAGGTTGGCTATATTGCCACTGGTCTCAAAACTGTTTCAGAAAGCCGGGTGGGCGATACGGTGACACTTAAATCGAAACAACTTCCCAAAGCCCTGCCGGGTTACAAAGAGGCCAAACCGATGGTCTTCGCTGGAATTTACCCGGTGGACGGTGAGGATTACAACGACCTGAAGGAAGCCCTGGAAAAGCTCCAGCTGAACGATGCTTCGTTGATTTTTGAACCGGAAACTTCCCAGGCCCTTAATTTTGGCTTCCGCTGCGGATTTTTGGGGATGTTCCACATGGAGATCATCCAG
>DNGN01000220.1 GCA_003486225.1 Chloroflexota bacterium | reverse complement strand
TGGGCTGGGCAGCCTATGGAGGCATCACCAGCAAGCAATTCTTTGACCAGACAGACTTCCGGGATCTGCCTGCCGAAATGGCAGACCTGAACACCGTGCTCGAAAGCGCTCCTAAAGGCGGGTTGGTCGCCCTGACAGAGGATTACGAAACCAGCCTGCGTTTTTACGCCTTCCGCAGTGCGCGCCATTGGCCTCACCTAGGGGACCTGAGCTATTTTGAACTGCAGGGCTCTACCCCCAGAGACTTTGAGAAATTATGGGAAACTGCTGCCGGTGCCAGCTATTTCCTGGTCTCAGACGCCAAAGAACTCTCCCGCCAGCCATTGCTGGCAGATAAGCTCGCCCAGTATCCCATCCTTCTTGAGACCACCAGGCTCACCCTCTACCAGATCAACCCCTGACCAGACTGGGTTCAGTCACCTGCATCATCAATAAGTCACCAGCCTGGATCAGGAGCACGACTTTCACCGCCTGAATATTTATTTTGGTATCATTAAAGGCATTCTTTTCACCAAATCAGTTATAATATTGGGAAGGAGACCAGAAACATGAAAGCTTTTATCGTTCATGAATCACGGATATTCACCCTGAATTCCATACCCATCAAACTTGGTAGAAACCTGGATAACCACCTGGTTCTTTCCAACAAAGCAGTTTCCCGCTACCACGCAGAAATTTATCTTGAGAATGAAACTTTCTACCTGAAAGACCTGGAGTCAACCTCGGGCACATCCGTAAATGGCACTGAAATCAACAGCCCTTTTGCCCTCTCTTCTGGGGATAAAATCAGCCTGGCAGACGTCCAGCTGACATTCTTTACCGATTTAGATCATCTGGACTCGACCACCAAGCAGCGCACTTCCAACCTGGACGATTTCACTGGCTAAAAGCAGGCAGTGCTATACGAAGGTAGTGTTTTATAAATTTTTTCTTAATTCCGGCCAATACACCTGTATGAGATCGGGTGAATCGGTTATGATTAGACCAATCTCATTCTATTAGGAGTGAACAGCTTGACCCAGAGAACGAACGAAGAATGGCTTGAGCAACTCAGTGATCCGGTTGACGATAAAGCCCTCAGCGACCTGCGCAGGATACTGCTGCGAGGTTTGCGCGCCTCGCTATCCAACCGAATCAACACGGACCTCGATGCCATTACGGAAGATTTCGCCCAGGATGCCTTACTCAAAATCCTCAAAAGTCTGCATACTTTCCGGGGAGAGAGCCGCTTTACCACCTGGGCACAAAAAATTGCCATCCATGTGGCCTACACCGAACTGCGCCGCCGCAGATGGAAAGATATCTCCCTGCAGGATATTATTGAAACCGATGAGGGCGAGGAATACACCCCTGCCATCCTGACCGACCCCTCCACCACACCGGAAAGAGAAGCCTCTCAGAACGATATGCTGCAGGTCGTTTACAACTTGATCGAAACTGAACTCACAGACCGTCAGCGCACGGCCATTGTTTCTATCTTCCAAGGTGGGATGCCCATCGATCAGGTTGCCCGAAAGATGAATACCAACCGCAACGCCCTTTACAAGTTGATCCATGATGGCCGCAAACGTCTGCAGCAGTCCTTGATGGACTCCACCGGTTATTCCGCCCAAGATGTGCTGGCCATGTTTGAACAGTAAGAGTTTGTATCCAATCATCGTCAAAATTTTACACGCAGAAACCATTCCAAAGGCAAACTATGAAGATCGATCCATCAACTATAAAAAAGGTACTTTGGTCAATCACCATCACTCAAGATGAAGAGATGACCTGTGGCGAATGTTTCCAGGAGGTGGACCAATACGTGGACATGCTCCGGGAGGGAAAATCTCCCGCAGAGGTTTTACCTCTGGTGGAACACCACCTGACCCTTTGCCCCCCATGCCGTGAAGAGTTCGAAGCCTTGGTAGTGGCCCTCAAAGCAATTGATGAGGAATTGGAATAATTATAGACTTCTATCCAATAAGCCCTCCATAGGGCTTATTTTTTTTTAATTCCCAATTGATACAAATGGACATCTCTGCGGTATAATATTCGGCATGCCAAATTTAGATGACACAATTCCGAGCCAGCCACACGCTGAAGAGCCAGTTGTGGGTGATCATATGGAAGAAACCCAGGAAATGACCCTCTCGGAATTAGAGCGAGAGCCGAACCCGGAGCAGCCGCCGGAAGGAAAACCGCGCAGGTACGTACTGAGGATCGTCCTTTTGGGCTTGCTGGGGATCATCATTCTCGGCGCTCTGGGCAGCCTCAGCGGCTATTGGGTCGCCATCAACGATCGCGAAGCATTCCAACAGCGTATTGTCTCAACCGAAGTATCCGATCAGTTTTTACTTGGCCTGATCGCGTATGACCGAGGGCAATACGAGATCGCCCGTCAACACTTCGAGTACATCCTCAAAATAGACCCTGACAACAAGCCGGCAGCCGATCAGCTCACCCTGGTAATCCTAAAGATGAACCAGGGAGAACTCGCCCCTACCGAGAGACCTACCGCCACCTTGACCCCCACCCTCGACACGCGAGACCAGGAAGAACTGTTCGCATTGGCGCTCGCATTACGAGACCAGCGGAATTGGGATGCCCTGCTGGATACCCTGGATGCCTTACGCATCAGCAGCCCCGAATACAAGACGGTTGATGTGGATGGAATGTATTACCTTGCCTACCGCAACCGCGGGATGCAGCGCATCCTGAAAGAAGGCAACCTGGAAGGTGGCATTTTCGACCTCAACCGGGCTGAGCTCTTTGGGTTGCTGGATGTTGAAGCCGCCAATTTTCGCAATTGGTCTACAAAATATATTACCGGCATGAGCTTTTGGCAGGTAGATTGGGAACAAGTCGTGAATTACTTCGGCCCTTTGGCCATTTCGGCCCCTTTCCTCAGTGATTCAAACTTCATTACTTCCCAGGACCGCTTGGCCACTGCCCAGGTGGAGGTCAACCTCTTGGTGCTCTCCAGGGCGCGCGCCCGGTTCACCCAGGGACAATGGTGCGATGCCTACGATTTATATAGTGAATCCAGCCAATATATCCAGCTGGACCAGAACGACCTGGAAAAATACGAGGATGCCAAAAACCAATGCTTTGGCATTGCACCCACCCTCGAAGAACAGCCTACCGCTACCGCAACACCCGAATCATAAAGACCGAACACCCATTAGCACGACACAGTTGAAATCAAGCTTTTAATACCATCAACCATCATAGCTTGCATCGCAACTCGAAACGAGGAATAAAAGATGAACGATACCCCCTCTTGGGCATTAACCATCGCTTTTTGGCTGCACATGCTGGCCACGGTCAGCTGGGTTGGCGGGCAGGCCATTATCTCGCTTGTCGTCCTGCCTCTCAGCCGTAAAACCCTTGCGATCGAAGATCATCACAAACTGCTAAGTGCCATTAACAAGCGCATGAGCAGCATCGGCTGGATCGGGCTGGCAGTTCTGGTGGGCACCGGTATGGTACAGCTCAGCGCCAACGATAACTACACTGGCTTTCTCTCCATCGATAGCACCTGGGCCGTGGCCATCCTGCTCAAGCACCTCGCTTTCGGCGGGATCATTCTTCTCAGCGCTTACCAAACCTGGGGGCTGGCCCCAGCCATAGAACGCAACACCTTGCTGCAGATGAAAGGCAAAGCCACACCAGAGGAACAAAAAACCCTGCGAAAGCGGGAGGAATACATTCAGCTCGGGAATGTCGTCCTTAGTGTTGTCGTGCTTTTCTTGACAGCTGTCGCCAGAATTTCATAGGTCCAGGCGCTGCAAAGCCTTGTCAAAGGCAGGCCTGTCTCCCACTCTTGCCTTGTCAGCTTGCTTGGCATGATAAAATCAAGCACCTGAAATACATCCAGAATGAGCACCGGTGTGCTCATTTTTATCAAAAGGACTTCGTATGTCACACCTAGCGCGCTCCTCTTTTATCCTGGCCTTCTTTTTTGGGATTGATAAGATCCTGGGTTTTGGCCGGGCAACCCTGATCAACAGGTTGTTCGGGCTGTCCTTTGAGCTGGATGTCTTCAACGCCGCCAACAATATCCCAGATCTGTTATCCTCACTCATTTCTGGCGGCGCACTCGGGGTTGCCATGATCCCTGTCCTCTCCGAGTTTATGGAAAAAGACGGCCGCAAAGCAGCCTGGGACCTGTTTTCCCGCGTGCTCAATTTGGCCTTCATCATCACCGGTCTGGTGGCTTTGCTGGTTACCCTCACTGCTCCCTGGCTGGTCGAGCATGTCATCGCCAAGGGCTTCCCGCCAGAGCAAAAAGCCCTTACCGTTGAGCTGATGCGCCTGGACTTGATCGCCATCATGATTTTCTCGGTCAGCGGGTTGGTCATGGCAGGGCTGCAGGCCAACCAGCATTTCCTTTTGCCAGCCTTGGCCCCTTCGATGTATAACCTCGGCCAGATCTTCGGCGCTGGTTACCTGGCACCCGAGGGGAGCGCTTTTATGGGCCTGGTTGACCGCCCAGGACTGGGACTGGGCATCCATGGGATTGTATACGGCGTGATCATTGGCGCTTTCCTGCACCTGCTGATCCAGCTGCCGGGCCTGATCCGTTTTAAGTTCAGGTGGGCGCCGCGCATCAACCTCAGAAACCCCGGGGTACGCCAGGTGCTTGCCCTNNCTCGGACCGCGGGTGCTGACCATGTTCTTCATCCAGATGTTTTTCATTGTGCGGGACTACGTGGCCTCCTTCATGAACGAAGGCTCGATCACCGCCCTCAACAACGGCTGGTTCATCATGCAGGTGCCCGAAACCCTGATGGGCACCACCATTGCGATTGCCCTGCTGCCCACCCTCTCGGAAATTTTCAGCCGCCAGGAAACCGAGAACTTCAGCAAGACCGTCAACGGTGCTTTGCGCGTCATCCTGGCCATTACCATCCCTACCGCTCTCTTCATGATCGCCGGGATCAGCCCATTGATCAAGGCGGCTTTCGGCTATACGCTGGAGGAAACCGCCCGGGTAGCGCTGGCGACCCGCATCTACCTGCTCGGGCTGACCGGGCATGCCATGCTGGAGATCGCCGCCCGTTCCTTTTACGCCCAGCAGGACGCCAAAACACCCCTGCTGGCTGCTTTCCTGACATCCATGGGCTATATCGGCATCGTCTTCCTGCTCAGTGATTGGATCGGTTTTGCCGGCGTTGCCCTGGCCAACATCATGGCCTTCACCCTGGAGGCCTTGCTCTTGCTCTGGTCGCTTAACCGGCGCTTCCCGGGTGTCCTCAGGGTTGGCCGTACCATGCTGCGGGCAGGGCTTTCTTCCGCCCCGCTGGCCCTGGCAATTTTCTGGCTGGTGGAAGGCCCAGTCCTCGCCAACCGCGGAGACCTGGTACGGGCAGGTGGGGCTGCCGGGCTGATGGCGCTCGGGTTCCTGCTGACCATTCCTTTTATCTGGCAGGAGTTCAGGCTGATGCTCACCCTGGGCGGCGAGCGCAGGATGCCAAGCCACATCAACGATTAGCCCAAAGTTCCAGCAGCAGACCCAGCCTCCGAAGCATTTGGGGCAGCATGCAAACACGTAAAAAAAGGCCGGTGATGATCACCGGCCTTTGGCTTTTTATCCAGCGTTTCAACTACGGAGAGTGTCTCCCAGCCTTAATCTTGGCGAGACTTCTCACCTGCCATCAGCAACCCGACGGTTTCCTTGGTCGCCTTTGCGGCATCCAGGATATCCACAATCTTGCCGTCATACATCACTGCGATGCGGTCGGACAGCTGCATAACCTCATCCAGCTCAGTGGACACCAGCAGCACAGCAGTGCCTTCATCCCTTTTTTGGATCAGCCGGTTGTGGATATACTCGATCGAGCCCACATCCAGGCCGCGGGTCGGTTGGGCTGCCAGCATAAATTTGGTCGGGCGGGAAAATTCCCGGGCCACAATCACCTTCTGCTGGTTACCACCAGAGAGTGAGCCGGCGTTCGTGACCACATCCGGCGTACGGATATCGAACTTACCCACCAGGTCTTCAGCCCGCGCCAGGATGGGTGGCTCCTGGATGACCACCCCCTTGGCAAAGGGAGGTATGTAATAGGTATTCAGGACCAGGTTTTTGGCCACCGAGTAGCCCAAAACCAGCCCGTCCTGCTGGCGGTCTTCGGGAATGTGACCGCTGCCCAACTCAGTCAACTGGCGCACAGTGGTCGGCCGGGGCTTGAGCAATTCCTTGGGGTTGGTAAACAGTAAATACAACCAATAGAGTACACCGGGTACAAGCGCAACCAGAGACGCATAATTCAAAGCTCTCAAAACATTTGCCACAGAAACCTGAAAACCTGGCGTTGCCTCAACAAATTGGAAGATCCAGCCCAAGATCAGGTCAACCAGCAGGATACCAATCGCTAAGGAGAGCACCCTGCGGTAAATTTTTGAACTGGCAAATTTTTCCAGCACATTGCGGAAATCCTGTTGCTCACCAAAAACCGAGTCGAGCAGCGTGAAAGATCCCGATTGAATGGGGTGCAGCCCGGTCAGAGCTTCTACCAGTTCTGTCTGTCCGTTGCCCTGGACCCCGGCAACCCCCAGGATTTCCCCGGCGCGTACGTCGAACGAAACCCCATCCACGGCCTCATGGCCCCTCTCGTCCATGACCACCAGGTTTTTGACCTCGAGGACCTTCTCGCCGGGTTTGGCAGGAGATTTATCGACCTGCAGCACCACTTCCCGGCCGACCATCATCGAAGCCAGCGTAGCCCGGTTGGCCTCGGCCGGTATCGTTGTGCCCACAACTTGGCCGCGACGGATGACGCTGATGGTGTCGGCAACTTCCAGGATCTCGCGCAGTTTATGCGTAATGAAAATGATCGACTTCCCCTGCTTGACCAGTGAACGCATCACCTCAAATAGTTCATCAGCTTCCTGGGGGGTCAGAACCGCGGTTGGTTCGTCCAGCACCAGGATATCCGCATGGCGGTAAAGGGCTTTGATGATCTCCACCCGCTGCTGCAAGCCTACCGGCATATCTTCGATCACCATGTCAGGTTCTACCGGCAGCCCATACTGGGCTGAGATCTTCAGCACCTCTTCGCGGGCACTTTTCATGTCCAGCGTGGTGCCTTTTACTGTCTCCGAGCCCAGCACAATATTCTCCAGCGCAGTGAAGACCGGCACCAGCATGAAGTGCTGGTGCACCANNACCCCAGGAAAGCGTTTGGTGATATTTCGGACCTCTAAAACATATTCACTCATCGTCTCTGCCTCCTCTAGCCTTCCTTCTCGTAGGGTTTGCCCTCAGCCGCTGGCGGCCTGGAGCGCCCCACAAACCCGGCCAGCACTGCAATGGTCAGCAGGTAAGGGATCATCCCGATGAATTGGTGCGGGATATCAATCGTGCCGGCAAACTGTAATTGGGTCTGCATGGCGGTTGCCAGCCCGAACAGCAAGGCCGCTCCCCAGGAACCCAGCGGGGTCCACTTGCCAAAGATCATCACGGCCAGGGCAACAAAGCCGCGCCCGTTGGTCATGGCGCGTTCGAAAGAACCCACCGCTTCCAGGGTCAGGAAAGCGCCGGCCAATCCGCCAATCGCCCCGGCGATCACGGTATTGAGATAGCGGATGCGGAGGACATTCACGCCAACCGTATCAGCCGCACGCGGGTGTTCGCCCACCGCACGCGTGCGCAAGCCCCACTTGGTAAAGAAGAGCACATAATGCACCACAAAAACTAAAATGATCGTCACATATGTAATGGGAGGGTTATCAAAAAATACTGATCCAATCAATGGGATATCCGAGAGCACGGGGATGGCGATTGGCTGAAGTTTGCCGCTGATGGTTAAGCCGGCAGTATAAAAATAGCCCGTGATGCCTAAAGCCAGGATGTTGATCACCGTCCCACCAATGATCTGGTCAACCTTTAATCTGATTGACATGAAGGCCAGCAGCAGCCCCAGCAGGGCACCTGTGGCCAATCCCGTGATGATGCCTGCGCCAATACTATTGGTGTTGGCGCTGATCAAAAAACTGAGGAAAGCTGCCATCAGCATCTGGCCTTCAATCCCGATATTGATGATCCCTGATCGCTCGCCGATCAGGCCGCATAACGCGCCTAAAATAAGAGGGGTCGAATGTCTCAGCGCTGATGCCAGTACCGCTTCTGTGGTCTGTGCGTTTTGCGCGTGATAGAATAAGATTGCTCCTAGAACAACAATTCCACCGATCAGACTCACCCCATTTTTCTTTAGGAAGAGCGAAAAACTGGATTGTGTTTGTTTGTTTTCCATTTCGATGATCTCCTTCCTACCCGCCCCAGCCGGTGGAGAGGGAAATCCCTTCTCCCTCCGCCTCGCGTGCCCGGATGATCCAGCGAACGATCATGTCCGCCGCGATGAAGAACAGCATTAACGCCTGGATGACACTGGTGATCTCGGCCGCCACACCGGCATCAAACTGCATCTGGCTCGATCCAGCTTTCATCGCCCCAATCAGCAGTGCGGCAAAGATATTGCCAAACGGGCTGGTTTTGCCCAGCAGGGCCACCGTAATACCGTCAAATCCCAGGCCGATGTTAAACCCGGGCTGGAAGCGGCCGACTACACCCTGGGTTTCAATCGCCCCCCCGATCCCGGCCAGCAAGCCGCTGATCACCATGGTCAGCACNNATCACAGCCAATAAAAATCCCAGCGGCAACCCAGCCACTTTTGGAATCTCTGCAGTCGGTAAAATTTTCGGTGTCCGGGCCACCACATTCCCTACGGTGGTATCCTTCCAGATCCCGTCCGCCAGAAAGTCGGTGATATTGATGGCGATGTAATTGAGCATAATGGTCGTGATGACTTCGTGCGCGCCGGTAGTGGTCTTCAGAAAGCCTGGAATGGCAGCAAAGATACCTCCAGCCAAAGCGCCTCCCAACAAAGCCAGGGGGATGTGCAGATAGGCAGGTAAACCATCCACCCCAAATCCAATCCCGGCTGCCACCACGGCTCCCAGCAGCAGTTGGCCCTGCGCACCAATATTGAACAGGCCTGCCTTGAATGCGAAAGAAACCGCAAGTCCGCTGAACAGCAGCGGAGTGGCTTTTTCCAGCGTGCGTCCCAGGGCTGTCAGGTTTCCAAAAGCGCCTTTAAATAACGCATTATAGGCCAAAAGCGGGTTCGCACCGGAAGCCAACAGCAGGATGGCACCAATCAGCATAGCCAGGACCACCGAAGCCAATGGCACCCGCACGCCGCGCCACAGCGCAGTTAACCAAGAAACCCTGGCTTTGGGGGCTTCAGGTGATATCGTCTCTTGAGTTCCCATAAGTTTTTCACCTCACCAGGAAATATTCAGCAAGCATCCAAAGCAAATGCTCATCCAGCTGAATCATACGTATGAACCAAAATGATTGTCTTTCTTATCACACAGTTATATCATTTTAACAGTCTTTGCAGACGAAGTAAACAAATTTTGGAAAGATTGCAGGGTTTTTCTACAAAAAAGGGACACCCTTTCAGGTGTCCCTTTATATTTCATAAAACTGAACGATTTACTGGCCGTAGCCGGTGGTGATTGAGCCATCCGCCAGTCCGGCAGCGATCGTGTCCAAAGTGTCCTTGATCTCCTGGGAAATCTGGGAATCAAAATCATGGAAAGGAGCTAAGCCGGCACCGCCGTAGTAGTTACCCAGGGGTGTATTGCCTTCTTCATAGAGATCGAACAGGCCAACAACTCCAGGGGTGATCAGCTTCATTGCGCTGGAGACCAGGCAGGGGTGCGCTTCAGGAACAGTGAACCATTGGTCGCTGTCCACACCGATGCAGAAGACACCATCGTGTCCTGCAGCTTCGATGATCGCGCCGTTACCGGTCTTACCGCCAGCGCCGAAAACTACATCGGCACCATTGTCAATTGCCTGAGCAGCTGTTGTGGCGCCCCATTCCGGATCTGTAAAGGCTACATCCAACCCGCCGGGATGGTAGGTGGAGATAACGGTGATGTCGGGGTTAATGTAAGCTGCACCAGCTTCGTAGCCCTCTTTGAAGGCCACAACCGGCGGGATCAGGTCCGTACCATACACACCGGCAATTGTGCCAGTCTGATTCAGCATGGCGGCCAGAGCGCCTGCCAGGAAGCCTGAGTGATCTTCATTGAAGACCAGGCCTACATAATTCGGGATGTCATTTGAAGCATCTTCATCGAATTGGAAAACCTGGAATTGGTCTACACCGATGAAGAAGGTATCTGGGTTGGCAATAGCCGTGGGTCCAGTAGCCTCACCCATGGCAAAACCTACCGTAATAATGACATCGAAGCCCTGGTCCAGGAACAACTGCATATTGGCTTCATAGTCCTTAGCGTCTTTGGTCTCGATGTAATCAACCTTGGCAGCGCCGTATTTCTCGGCAGCTTCTTGGGCGCCTTCCCAGGCCGACTGGTTGAAGGATTTGTCATCAACTTCACCTACATCAGTCACCAAGCCAATGCATAAAACATCTTCACTTGTGCAGTCATCCGATGCAGCTCCCCCACCGCAAGCTGAAAGCACCAACGCTGTCAACAATAAAACTAACACTAAACCAAAAGTTTTTTTGCTCATTCTTTCTTCCTCCATATAGATAGAAAGTCTTGAATTTAACTGTCGGTCTGCCCGACATTTTGAAATTAGTGTAGCATTAAGGGTGATTAATGACAAGATAAGAATCAACAAATATCAAATATTTTAAGCTTTTTCTCAATCCACCAAACCAACCGGGTCAATCTCGCCAGACTGCAATCTTGAAATGATCTCGGCAAAGTGGGTCAGACGGGCTGGGCTGACCGCAGTGTAATTGACCTGAAGCGACACACCCACCTCGCCCAGGGCCTGCCCGTTGAGGGCAGAATCCAGCACGCCAGCCAGATCCATGGCAGGGCTGGGGACCACGGAAGCCACCCAGTTGGTCTCCAATCCCGCTGGCGGGGCATCGGTACCCACAATCCGCACACCGCGTTGTAGCAGGTACTGGTACAAGGCTTCAGACTGCAGTGGAGGCGCCACGTGTACCATATCCACCCCCCGGGAGAGCAGCGTATCGGCAGCTTGCTGGGCCTCGGCCTCCCCACCCCCAACTGGCACTTCGGCATACAGCGGGTACGGTTCAAATGGCGGGAACACCGGGTTGCAGATGCCGCAGAAATACAGCACTCCGTTCAAAAAAGCGTTGCGATAGGTTTGGCCAGGGCTGTCTGCTGCGCTGATGATCCCAATCCGCCATTCCTCCGCCTGCACCGCCGCGATATAGCCAGCCATAAAACCCAAATCGGGCAGCGAGCCAGCATTGGTTAGAATGGTCAGGTTCGGGCTGGCTGGCAGGCTGGCCGCACCCAGCACCACAAACTGAACCTGCGGCAAACCGGCGATCAGTTCGCTGAGTCCCGGCATCTCCCCAAAGCAGACCACCGCCTGCAGATTTTGCGGTGCCTGCTCAACGGTCATCTCCTGGCGGACATCCAATACCAGCCCGCGGGCTTGGGCAGCCTGCTCAACCACGGCATGGTCTTCTCCCCAACCCTGGGCCGGTGCCAGCAGCACGACCACCGGGGGCAGGCTGGTCTGGGTAGGCGGCTGAGTGGGTGTTGAGGTCTCGATCAACGGTGCGGCTGTATTCGTCGGCGGAACCGTTTCCGTTTGCTGCGCACACCCAGCCAGCAGCATAAATATTAATAAACAGATCCAAAGGATCCCGGTCTTATTCTTCATTGTTATTTATTCTCCAAATCGCAGCATTTCACAGCCATTATTTTACTATTGAATCCGGATCCGGTAATTTTAAGCCTAAAGATTGAGCCTCCTCACAATTTTGCATCTCAGCATTTCTATTTTATAATCAAACTGACCCGCAATGATTCAGAGTTAAGAATCGAAATGTTTTTACCAGATTATGCAGGGAATAGAGCACAGGAACTTGTATGGACATAACTGAACCCACAACCCCCGAGGAAGAACCAAAATTATCGCGTGCCCGCCGGCGACGTGCCCGGCGAAAGATCATTGCCCCGCTGACCCCGGACGAGAAAACGAATTACATCCAGGAAGTGCTGCGCAAAGCCGCCCCTTCCTTCGATTTCTTCCTCTTTTCTCTGTTTGCCGGGGCGGTCATCGGGCTTGGGTTCATCATCGATTCCCCGTCCATCCTGGTGCTGGGTGCCCTGCTTGCCCCGCTGATGTCCCCGGTGATCGGGATTTCCCTGGGCATTATTCTCGGTTCATTTAAATTCTTTGGGCGCAGCCTGGGCGGTTTTTTTGTCGGCAGCTTCCTGGTGACGCTCGGCGGCGCCCTGGCCGGTGTGGCAACCAACCTCTGGGCACCCTGGGAACTTTCCCAGATTCACCTGCATGCCCAGCTTTCCTGGCCACCTTTCCTGCTCATCGGCATCGGCGCCATTGCCACCAGCATCACCCTGGTGCAGGAAAAACAGCATCCCGGCATCCCCAGCACGGCCATCGCCTACGGGCTCTATGTTCCGCTCACAGCCGCCGGATTTGGCCTGGGCAGCGGCGTGCCCCATCTTTGGCCCGACGGGTTGGTCCTGTTTACCATCCACCTCGCCTGGGCGGCCCTGGTCGGGGCAATCAGCCTGGCCTTTATGGGTTTCCGCCCGCTGACGCTCTTCGGTTATTCGATTGGCGGTGTCGTGGCCTTGGCAGCCATTATCTTGCTGCTTGGTTTCTTTGGCGTTGGGGCCATCTTTGGAGGCAACGTCGCCCTGCCCACCGCCACCCCCACCCTGACACCTTCACTCACACCCACCCTGACCCCATCAATCACACCCGTTCCGCCTACCGCTACGGCCACCGCTTCGCTGACCCCCACGTACACCATCACGCCGACCCAAACCTATACTCCTTCCCCCACTCCCGTTGAAGCTCGCGTGGATGCAAATGCAGGTGTCGTCATCCGCGAAGAGCCGAGTATTGAATCGCTGGTGATCTCCCGGGTGGCCAACGGTGGGATTGTCCAGCTGCTGGGAGAAAGCCAGGTGGATAGTTTCGGGCGAACATGGCTGCTGGCATTGGACCTCAACAACAACATCCAGGGATGGATTCTGGCCGGATTGGTGGTTACCGCCACACCAGTTGTGCCTGTCCCCACTGCAACCCCTTCCGAAACGCCTTTACCCACACCTTCGAACACGCCGGCACCCAGCCTGACGCCAACGCCATAAGCCATTCCTGCATTGATCGGAAATTAAGGCAGACAGGCTGCCTGTCTTTTCTCAGGAGTTTAAACTAAAAATCGGGAATTACTTCCCGATTTTTTATTGGGTTTGGGCAGGCAAGATTTCTGCTTTTTCGCTCAGCCCGAGCGGGTGGGTTTCGTACTGGTTTCTGCCATCGATTTGTCATAAGTGGTTGTCCCGCCAGCCGGGATCTCTTCGGGTGGGATGATCACCGGGCGTTCCAGTGGTTCGGGGACCAGCAGCATATCCGTATCATGGATCGTATCGTTAAACGTCAGGCCATTAAATCGAACCAGGACATCCCACTGCATGGGATCATCGTAATATTTCAACGCCAGCAGCGGCAGGGTATCATTGGTCTCTATCTCATGCACGATTACTCGCAGCCCCCAATCTCCCATGGCGTCTGTATAGGCGGTCACCACCGCCTGGCTTTCCAGGTCGTTCAGCGGCACATCGTAGTAAGCTGCCCAGGCAAGGATGCGGCGTTTCAGGGTCGGATCAACCTGGTACGGCGGTGGGGCAGGCGGAACTGGCTCGGGTGGAGGTGGCGTCGGCTCAGGTTGGGTTGGGGTGGGCTCTTCGGGTGGCGGAGGCAGGGGCTCCACAGGCGCGTCTTCGGGGCCGAACTGCTTTACGGGAAGCGGGTGGGTGCAGTATATACCGGAGTAATTCCGGTTCCCATCCTTGCTGGCTGTGCTCCAGGCCGCAACGAACTCTTCGTTCGTCCATTGCTTGCGCGCACCTTCTTCGCGTCGGGTGCCCCACCACAGTGGGTCATGGACATAGATATGTTCGTCATCGTAGGCCACCACCACCACAAAATGCGGGCCGGTGAACTTGCTCTGCGTCTTACCGGTTTTCACCCAGGTGCCATAATGCACCAGGACTATCGGGGCAGTACCAGCCTTTACTGCTGATTTGAGCTGCTCAAGATCCCAGGGGTAAAAATAATCGAAATTCACCCCGTATGTATAGGCTGCCCGCATCATCTGGCTGACACTGACGTACGCCGAGGCTGGCGCGCCTGTCCGCCGGAAGACGGCATTCGTACTGACATTGACCCCGTGTCCATTCAGGATCATCGCCACACAAGCCGGTCCGCAGTCATTGCGGAAATCACTGGCATCGTCGTCGTATTGAGATTTGTACGGAATCCTGCGGATGATCTTGCCCATCACACCTCCAACAGTGTACTGCTACTATAGATGCAAGTGTTTTCCTTGTCAACTTCCGCAGCCCAGGGGATTTTTGAAAGTCAAGACCACCGGCATAGCCGGTAGCTTGACCTGCGGCAATAAGGTTATGGTACCTGCGGCACCTCAAGCTTCTGCACAAGCCTATCTCCCAACTTGCACTTCACCCCATCCCCTGCGAACCTCCGGTTCGCCTTCCCCTTCCCCAG
>DNGN01000115.1 GCA_003486225.1 Chloroflexota bacterium | reverse complement strand
CCGCCCGCCTGCTCTACGTAGCCGCCACGCGCGCTAAAGAGAAACTGCTTATCAGCGGCTACGTCAAGCGCAAGAAAGACGGAAGTCTCACCCTGGCAGGCTGGTTGGGTAAGTTTCCTTTTTTGGGGATGGCTGAACCGGATGCTTTTCCGTTAAACCAAGATGGTCTTTTCGCTGCGATCTATCCCGTTTCGACAGTTGACGCATCCGACTCTCCCCAGCCTGTAATATCCCCGAAAAGAATTTCCGTACCCCAAGCCAGACCTCCTCAAAAATCTGACCTGCTCGAACCGCTTGCTTTACCCGCCTCAGTTGCCGACGACAAATCCCGCCTGCGTTACGTTGACCCACCACATCGTGTCTGGCGGGTGGTCTCCAGGGCCAAACGACCGCGCGGTCCCGCCTGGGTGGTGGGAAGCCTCGTCCACGAGGCTCTGCGGCAATGGCGCTTTCCCGATGAAGAATTCGAAGCTTTCCTGCGTCCACTGGCGCATGAAACCGGCTTGACTGGCCCCGCCGAAATCCACGCAACTCTCAGCGAGGTGCGCCGCCTGCTGGAACGCCTGCGCGTCCACCCGCTCTACGCTGAGATTGATGCTGCTGAACGCCACCATGAAGTCCCATACTATTTGCCAGGCGACACCGGCATCATCGACCTGCTCTATCATACCGAAGCGGATTGGTTCCTGGTGGACTTCAAAACCGACGAACTCCGCTCAGATGATGAAGCGCGCCTCGTCATCCAGCGCGAGGGGTACGACCATCAGGTGGGGCGCTATGCCGCGGCTGCGGCCAGCAGGCTTGGGGTTCGGGCAAAGATGCGGTTGGTCTTCCTGAATGTAAAGAATAATCTTTCAATCTTCGATTTATAAGGATTTAGATCATGTCAACTCCAAAAACAGTCTACCAACTCAAAGTGACCCTGGATGATTCCAAACCGCCTATTTGGCGCAGGATTTTGGTGCCGGATAATATTACTCTGGCCGACCTGCACGAAATCATCCAAAGGACGATGGGTTGGGGAAATTATCACCTTCACATGTTCAATATTTTCGAGCAAGTTTTCGGTGACCCGGAAGATGACGAGTACGGTGATTTTGGTACCAAAAATGAAAAGCGCTACCGCCTCAATCAGTTGGGATTGCGCGAAAAAACTAAATTTTCCTACGAATATGACTTCGGCGACAGTTGGGAGCACACCATCTTGCTCGAAAAGATCCTGCCTGCTGAAAAAGGAGGCCATTATCCCGTTTGTATTAAAGGCAAACGCGCCTGTCCACCCGAAGACGTGGGCGGCGTGTGGGGATACGATGATTTTCTGGAAGCCATAGCCAACCCCAACCATCCAGAACGAAAAGAAATGCTTGAATGGATAGGCGGCGACTTCGACCCCGAAGAATTTGACCTGGACGAAGTGAACCAATCTTTGCAGAATTTCAAACCCGCACGCGGACGCCGGAAATCAGAACCGGAGCCAGAGCCGGAAGATGATTTTGGGGATGATTTTTTTGCGCCATCTGCTGAAGAGCAGCAGGCCGCAGAAGAAGCCTTGCTTGTCTGGGTGAAAAACCTGACCCCTGAACAAAACCAGGTTTTTGAGTCGCTCACGGTGCGCCGCGATATGTTGACTTTCCTGGATTATCTATCCCAAAACCGCGTGGTAGGGACCCAATCCACCGGCAACCTGCCGCTCAAGGCTGTGCGTGAAATTTGCGCGGGATTTGTCAAGCCACCAGCCTTGGAGGAAACTGTCGGTGGCCATGTTTACAAAGTACGCAGCGAAGATAATGTTTGGCCGCTGCTGTTTGTGCATCAACTGGCGTTCCATTCAGGTATGGTGACAGGCGGCCAGGCCAGGATTTGGAAAGTGATGGACGAAGGACAGCATTTCACGCAGCTTCCTGCTCCTGTGCAAGTCTTTTTAATGTTTGTGGTTTGGTGGGCGATGGACTGGACAATTGCATTTCCCGTTTCCGGGCTGGCTGACGGCTTTCCCGAAAATTTTCAATCTGTGGTATTTACCTACCTGCAAGAACTACCCGTTGGAAAAAATGCCCCCTTCGAGCCTTTTGCTGACCGCGTGATCAAGCAAAGCGGTCTGACCTGGCCCAGCATAGACCAGACAAACACCCATTTCATCATGCGGTCTGTTGTCAAACGCACAGTCGTTGATATTATGGAGAAGTTCGGTGTCCTGGAAAGTGAGTACGAAACGGATACGAGCAAAAGTGATGAGCTAAAAAAGCTGGTTCACATCCGCTTGACACCTATTGGCAAGGGCTTGCTTGACCTGATGAAGTGACCGTTCTAAACTTTGATACCGAAAATTCCTCTGAAATTGCCAACAAATTTTGTGCATTTCTGTCCGGTTTTGTACAAGTAATGGGAGCCGGTGATGGTCATTTCGGACGGTGGCGCTGATTGGCGTGTGCATTATGCTATCTTTTCACGGAGTGGAGTAACACAAGCAACACTTGCGGAGCTTCAAAACTATGGCGGTATCTCAGTAGATGTTGAGATGCCTGACGAGGATTTGACGAAATGATTGTTTGTATGAGATATTGAGTTAAGACATTGCCAAGATGCTCTTCTATAGCCGCCCAGTAACAATGCTAGGCGGCTGGCCTTTTAATAGTGTGGTTGGATGAGTTGAATTAGGCTTGGATAGAATAATGACATTAGGCACACAACATGGTATTATTCAGATATGAAGTTTTACAATTGGGATCCTGCTAAAAATGAGAAACTCAAACGTGAGCGGCAGATTTC
>DNGN01000265.1 GCA_003486225.1 Chloroflexota bacterium | reverse complement strand
TCGGGTTCCTGCTCAGGGGTGACTTCCATGGAGGTGGCTGCGGCTTCCTCGGCGGCTTCCTGGCTGATCTCGTCCAACCAGTCCATATCGAAGTCATCTTCCTCTTCGAGTACAGCCTGGAAATCCTCTTCAGCCGTTACTTCTGATGGGGTGGGGGCTTCCGCTTCGGTGTCCAGCCCGGAGAGCCAATCGGGTGCTTCTTCATCCGCCGGCTCGTCCAGGGAAGCCATCCAGTCCTCGGCTTCTTCTGAAGGGGTATCTTCTTCAATCAAGCCTCTTTCTTCCGGGTGATGATCACCTACATCTGCGCGCTGCTCTGGAGATGTCACCAATTCTTCATCTGGGACGCCATGTTTTGCAGCAAGGCTTTCAAGCCAGGCCATATCCATATCGTCGGCTTCAACTTCTTGCCCAAATTTGGTAGGTGCTGTCTCACCTTCGATGGGGGAGGTTGGTTCAGCATCATTGAGTTCACTCAACCAGTCTGGTGCAGGTGCCTCGGGCTGCTGTTCAATCTCTTCTAACCATTCGGGGTCTGCTTCCACCGGGAATTCGCTTTTTGGAGAAAGCGGCTCGCTATCTTCCTGCGGAGCCATGTCTCGGATCCAATCTGGAATGTCAGCTTGTTCTAACTCATCCAGTTGTTGGTCTTCTGTCTCAAAGTCAACCAGAGCAGATTCATCCAATTCTCCGGAAGACTTTTCCCAGCCTGCTGTTTTGAGAAAATCTGGTAAATCGACCGCATCCTNNGGAAGCGAACCAATCGTCGTCTGGTGCGGTTTCTTCCTCTAGGTCTTCCTCAGCTTCAAAATCTGCACCGAGCGAGGCCAGCCAGTCGTCTTCTTCCTGCTCTTCTGCCTCAAAATCTTGGGTTTCTTCTGTCTGACCTAATCCACGTGGGGATAATTCCTCATGTTTAATTTCGATTGTTTCATCTTTACCGGACGGAGTGTCAGCATCTTCGGGAATTGCGAATTCCGCCATCCAATCCTCGTCCTCAGAACTTTCAACTGACAGAAAATCTGGGAGCGGTTCTTCATCCTCTGGCCCTGTTTTAAGGCTGCCAAGAAAATCGAATTCTTTCTCGTCTTCAAAATCGGGCTGTGGTTCTTGGGTTTCCTCTTCAAAAAGGCCAAGGCTATCGTCAGCCTCGGTTTCACTAAACCAATCTTCAGGTTCGTCTTCCAAATCATCTAGAATCGCGGTTTCCAGGGGATCGTCTTTGCTGAAAAAGTCGTCTGCAAATTCCTCTTCTTCCTCTGCAAAACCCGGCATAGTTTCATCATCGGATGAGAAGTCTTCACCGATCCAGGATGGAATCTCCTCACTGCGGCCTTTATCCCTGTCGATGGAAACCCCCAGGGAGGAGGCCCAGTCGGGTTGGTCATCCATCCTGTCGAACAAATCGCTTGGTTCCCAATCCAGCCGTTCGATTTTAATGCGGTTTTCCGGAACCATATCCGGCGTGGTATAGTCCTGATCTACAAAGGCGGCATACGGCTCAAGGGCTTCCCATTTTTGGCGGTAACGCGCAGCATCATCAGCTCGATCGTTTTCTTCTAATATGATCGAGAGCAATTCGTTCGCCTTGAGGCAGAAGGGCAGCTTTTCAAGAATTTTTGTACAGGTTTCCGCAGCATCCACCTTTTTGCCTGTTTGATAATACATTTCTGCTAACAGGGTTTGCAGGTCGAACCGCTGAGCATCCTCGGAGAGAGCCGCCAGGAGTTCAGCAATGGCCTGGTCGTAGAGATGCCCATGGGCGTACATCCTGGCAAGTGCACCGCGGGTTAGCCGGATTCTCGGTGGTTCTATGCCATCCCTATTGGTTTGCAAGCGCCGGAGTTCTTCCTGAATGGCGTGATTGGAGGGCTGGGTTTCGAAAGCAAGTTCCATATGGTAGATTGCTGCATCCAAATTCCCCTCATCTTCTCGAATAATGCTCATACCTACATGCGCGATGAAGTCTTCAGGAATGGAGGAAAGCACGCGCTGAAGGATATCCGAGGCATCTCCGTATCGTTTTTCTTCAAGAAAAGCTTTGCCCAGGAGACGATATGTATCCACATGCTTGGGATACAATTCTAAAATATGGCGGCAATGAGAGATTGATTCCTCGATTTGCTGGTGATCGATCATGTCGCCAATTTCGTTGGAATAGGTTCTTAAAGCAATACTAGCCATATGGACATTTCTCCTTATAAATGAAGTATGCCTTATTCTGGGTTAAGTTGCAAGTAATTTTACACTTTTATTGATCCTGAACAGGTTTCTACTCGCCGCGTGCTTTTTAAGGGAAAGTTTTGCTATATTTTAAAAGAACAGCTTTGGGTATAAAAAAACAAGAGAGCAATTTTCGCTCTCCTGTTTTTTATGTTCTGTAGACTTGTGGACTATGATTAATCTTTGATGCTGGGAGCAGGGCGCTTGCTGGTGCGAATAGCCCAGTATAAACCGCCAAGCAGCAAAATCACGGCAACCCATCCGCCAATACCCAGGTCGGAGTAATAAACCACCAACGGGCCGACAATCAGTGAGACCATATTGACGACTTTGATCATCGGGTTGAGGGCAGGACCTGCGGTATCTTTCATCGGGTCACCAACGGTGTCGCCCACAATACCTGCTTTGTGGCGTTCGGAGCCTTTACCGAGATTATTATCCGGCTCAGAGGGTTCATCCTCGATCAGTTTCTTGGCGTTATCCCAGGCACCACCGGCATTGTTCATGAAAACAGCCAGCAGCTGGCCTGAGAGGATGATCCCGGCCAGGAAGCCACCCAGGGCTTCCACCTTGAGGAGCAAACCAACCAGGATGGGGGTCAGCACGCCGAGCAGCGCTAACGGTACCAGCTCTTTCTGAGCTGCAGTGGTTGAAATGCTGACCGCCTGCTTGTAATCTGGTGCGACTTTGCCTTCCAGTACACCCAGGCCAAACTGGCGGCGGGCTTCTTTAACAATCAGCGATGAGGCTCGGCTGACTGCCTGGATGGCAAATGAGGAAAACAGCCAGGGCAGCGCACCACCGATGAGCATACCAATGAAGACCTGCGGAATATCCACGCGGATCCCAAGGTTGACCATTTGTTGGGCTACGGGAACGCCGAAGTCCACTTGAGCGCGGGTGACATCCACGATAAATGAGCCGAACAACGAAACGGCTGCAATTACCGCAGAACCGATCGCGACCCCTTTGGTAATGGCTTTGGTTGTGTTTCCGACAGAGTCGAGGTCAGCCATAATCTGCTGGGCTTTGTTCAGATTTTCGTCATCTTGCTCACTCCAGGACATTTCACCAATTCCGGCAGCATTGTCTGCAATCGGGCCAAAAGAGTCCATGGCCACATTATTGCCAGTGAGGGTCAGCATACCGATACCTGTCATGGCAACACCATAAAGAATAAAGGTGATATTTTCAGCGGCTGTAAATCCCTCAATACCACCAAAGATCAGGATGGATGAGAAGATCGTGCCAGCGATGACCACAATTGCCCAGACGGAAGATTCATAACCAACTGCCAAACCCTGCAGGATCAATGTGGCTGGGCCTGTATCGGCTGATTTTTTGATTTCCTGTACCGGGGATTGGTGCGTGCCAGTGAAATATTCTGTCATACGGTCGATAACGATGGCCAGAAGCACACCTACACCTACAGCCAATGGGGTCCGCCACCAACCACCTGGGATCGGGTCTGAGGCAGCAAACACGTGCAGGTAAAGATACCCAGCGCCAAAAAACAAGGCTGCAGAGATCGCTGCTGAGGACATGAAGCCTCCGAAGATGGCTTTCATTGCTGCTTCAGCATTGCCTTCCTTGCCACCCTTGACTGCATATGTACCAATAATGGATGACAGAACGCCAATACCGCGCACGATGAGCGGGTAGATAAGCCATTCAATGTGGCCGGTGATGGCATGCAGCGCCACACCGAGGATCAGGCCGGAAACAATCGTGACTTCGTAGGATTCGAAAATGTCGGCAGCCATGCCGGCGCAGT
>DNGN01000057.1 GCA_003486225.1 Chloroflexota bacterium | reverse complement strand
GACTGCGCGCCGGATACGTTCGGCTGACATCTGGCGGTTCATCGACTCTTGAATCTCTCGCGGCGGGATGATCTCGCGGATTTCCACGTTCGTAACCTTGACACCCCAGCGTTCCGTCACTTCGTCCAGGCGGGTGCGCAGCAGATTGTTGATATGGTCTCGTTCGGAGAGCACATCGTCCAGCAAAATACCACCGATCACCGCACGCAAGGTGGTGGTCGCCATGCCTTCTGCAGCACTCTCCAGGTTCCCAACCTGGATGACACTTGCTTCGGGATCCAGCACCTTGTAGTACCAGATAAAGTCAATCGAGATAGCGGCGTTATCCTTGGTAATAGAGGTCTGGTGCGGAATTTCCCTCACCTGCTCCCGCAAGTCCACTTTTCTCGCCATATCAATCACCGGGATCAAGAAAACCAATCCCGGGCCTTTTTCTCCCATGCTCCGCCCCAGCCGGAAGATTACCAGGCGCTGATATTCTGGCACAATTCGGATCGCGGTAGCCAGCAGGACGATCCCGATCACACCTACGGCAGCAGCTGCACAGATTATTACAGTATCCATTAAAACTTTCTCCTTTTCTGTAGTTCGAAAAAACGGTATTAATCTTCTAAGTTCTCAACTTCTATTACATGAAGCACGAACCCATCTCGTGATATCACTTTCACCCGGGCTCCAGCCCGAATTGGGAGTTCACTTTCCGCTGTCCACATCTCGCCCTTTAAGTAGACTGAGCCTTCAGCATGCACATCCGTACGGGCTTCACCAAACGAGCCCACCAGACCGCCAAGATCATGGGATGGGCGCTTTCCTTCAGCTTCCAGCACCTTGGTCGTCATCAACCAAAACAAACCGCCGGCTGCAATGGAGGTGACCACGGCCAGCACCGGGTGAACTGCGGGCTGCCACCATTTTTCTGCCCGGAACAAAAACGCCGAACCGATCACATAGGCCGCCAACGTCAGCACCAAATTCATTGTGCGCTGCCGATTACGGATGGCAAAGATAAACGGGATTACCCCCAATGCCAATACGATCAAGGCCCAAAGATTGATCGAAAGCTCAACAATGCGCCAGGCAGCCAAGCCTAAAAGAATAATGGCCCCTACTTCGAATAATCCCGTTCCGGGTGTCAGCAGGGCAAACACGAGCAGTAAAAATCCTGCCACGATCAGCAGATATGCAAAATTGGGGTCTAGCAAGAAAGCCATCATCTCCTCCAGTGGAGAATAGTTTATCAGAACTTATTTGAAGGCAAACTCCTCCTAGATTATACAATCACCTATACCAGCTTTCAATCCTATTTTATAGGATGCTGGAAATTGGTTGCCTGAAATGATGTGCGCCTCAATTCAAATTCCTTAGCCATTGACTGCTGGCAGCCACAACGGAAAGAAGAATTACAAAAATTCAAGGTATAATCTCGATTGGTAGTGATCGCCTCCTAGGACAGCATGATGATGAAATTAGCCCTCGCCCAAATTAACCCTAAACTGGGAAAAACAAAAGAGAATCTGGAAAAACACCTCAAACTGATCGAGCAGGCGAAAAGCCAGGGCGTAGATCTGATCGTTTTCCCCGAGCTCTCTCTCACCGGCTACATCCTGCAGGATCTCGCTCATTCGGTGGCTTGTCGTCCAGCCCCCCAAGACCCGCTTTTCGGCCCTTTGATCGAGGCCAGCCGGGGAATCGACCTGGTTGTCGGGTTTGTTGAGGAAGATCTGCGCAGCCGGTATTTCATCTCGGCCGCCTACCTGGCTGAGGGGAAAGTGGTGCATGTCCATCGCAAGGTCTATCTGCCGACCTACGGACTTTTCGACGAAGGCCGCTTCTTCGCCAGCGGCGACCAAGTGCGTGCTTTTGATACCCGCTTCGGGCGATTCGGGGTGCTGATCTGTGAAGATTTCTGGCATGCGTCTCCTCCTTATCTCCTGTGGCTGGATGGAGCAGACTTAATGCTTTTCATCTCTGCTTCTCCGTCGCGCGGGCTGACATCCGCCCCGCAATTAGAATCCTCTCATTGGGTCGAGCACATCAATCAGGCCTATGCCAGCTTGTTCACCACTTTTGTGGCCAGCACCAACCGGGTGGGTTATGAAGATGGGATCAACTACTGGGGAGGTGCTACCGTACACAACCCTTCCGGGGATCTGATTGCGCGTGGCCCTTACCAGCAAGAAGCCCTGACGGTTACAGATATTGACCTCTCTGAACTGCAGCATATCCGGGCGCGTCTGCCGCTCTTGAGAGACGAGCGTCCTGAATTGACCATTAAGGAATTGAAACGAATCTTAAGAGACTGATTTGATATCCTAGCAGGTCCGGGAATGGGAATCCCTCAGGCTGCTCATTTGCTTAATCACTGCAGCCCTTTCAATAACAAACCTAGACCCCCAGCATCAAGATGATCAGATTATCGATAAACGGCACCCCGGTCACAATTTTTGTCCAGGGGTCGATCAACCCCACACTGGCAACCACCACTGAGATCAGGAACAACCGCGAGAACCATTTTTGCAACATCGGGCGATCGGGCAAGAAAACACGGTAGAGGAAGATAAACCAGAGCGGCAGCAAAGGCACAAACCAGCGGATGCTGTATGCAAAGCCACTGTAGTCTTGCGAAGCGAGCAGATAATACGTCACAATCAATGCAGAGGTGATCCCAATCACGATTGCTTCTTTCCTGAGTTTGCTTCCCTTGCGGATTTCTTCTACCAGCAGCGGCAAGGCCATTAGGCTCAGGGGATTATGCAGCAGGAAACCCTTTTTGCCAATTAAGGCATGGAAGGAATACTTCATCAGATACCAACCACTTTTAAACTGCATGCCGGTCAGCAGATTGTTATTTTGCCAGGGGGAATCCGGGTAAATGAAATAATCCCTGACCACGCTGAACGGTAAAAAGCTCCCGGAGATGGTGTAATAAGTCAAAAAGGTTGGGAAAACTGTCAGCAGCGAAGGCAAGAGGTAACCGAAGAAATTCTTCAGTTGACGGCGCTGAACCAGGATATAAAACCCAAACCCAATATAAAACAGCAATAATGCATGGTCCACGGCCCCTGCCAAAGAAATGAACAAGCCCGCAAGGAAATATTTACCAAATGTTTTGGCCTCATGCTTAGCCCTGATTAAAAAATACAGCCCGATGATCAGCGCGGATGCAGAGATGACATGATTGGTGAAAGTGCTGGACCAGGAAAAATAAAGCGATCCAAGACCCAGGGCAAGGGTCAGGTGGAGAGCCTCTTTCTCGGGTACCTCCAAGTAGCCCAATATGCCGAACATGGCTTTTAATCCCAGGTACCAGAAGATTTTCACGGTGAAGAGCATGATCAGGTAATAAGCCAGGTTCCACCCATAATCGAGTTCAATTCCCAAATGATACAGCGGGTAATAAACAACGGCCCCCAAAACCGCTGTGAGGACGGGTTGATGGGCATAATACCTGCCGCCGATGAACACCTTATCATGTCCATCTGCAAACACCGATTGGTCGATGGACAGAGTATGCTCTTCCACTATCGACTGGATGGTGGCCATCCGGGCGCCATCGCTGAACTCTTGGACCTGCGGATTAATCGTCATTAACCCGATCAAGATCAAGAAAAGGGAAAGCCTCCAATCAGTCCCCAGGGAGATCTTTTCCTTCACGGACATCCATCGTGCCTGGTGTGCTCTATAGGCCATGAGAATTCATCCGCCAGGCCAGCGCAGTGAAGCGTTCAGCCACCTGATTGTTGTTGACCGCAATACCCAAAGCTTTTGGGTTGGTCACCAACACGCATACCCGCCTGGCGCGTGTGATCGCGGTGTACAGCAGATTGCGCTGCAGCATCATGTAATGATGGGTCAGCAGCGGCATCACCACGGCAGGAAATTCAGATCCCTGCGCTTTATGAACCGAAACCGCATAAGCCAATGTGAGCTGGTCTGCCTCGCTCCAGGCATAGATGACCCGGTTGCCTTCAAAATCCACACTGAGGGTATGCTCTAACGTGGAAATCGACTCGATAAAGCCTATATCCCCATTGAAGACCTGCTTATCATAATCATTACGCACCTGCATAACCTTATCCCCCGGGCGGTAGGTGGTCCCAAATAACCGGCATTCTGGTTTTAGCGGACTGCCCGGGTTGAGTGCCTGCTGCAGCCGTGCGTTGATGGCATGAATGCCTGCTGGCCCGCGGTACATCGGCACCAGCACCTGAATTTCTGCCGGGGAGAGGCCAAACTTTTCTGGTATGCGGTTGACCACCAGGTCTTCGATCCAGTCGGCCGCCTTTTCGGGCATTTCCGCCGGGAAGCGGAAGAAGTCCCCCGCATCCGCATCAAAGACCGGCAGCTCGCCCTGGTTGATCAGATGCGCATTGGTAATGATCTCTGACCCTGCTGTCTGGCGGAAGATCTCTGTAAGCCTGGTGACAGGCACCAACCCAGAGGCTATTACGTCCCGTAACACATCTCCAGCGCCAACAGAGGGCAATTGGTCAATATCACCAACCAACAGCAAATGTGTACCGGGTTCCAGCGCCCGCAGCAAGCTATTGGCCAGCAGCACGTCCAGCATAGAGGCTTCATCCACCACCAGCAAATCCAATTTCAGGGGTGTTTCCACATCCCGCGTAAAACCCTCGACCGGAGAATATTCCAGCAGGCGGTGGATTGTGCTGGCGGGTTTGCCGGTAGCTTCGGAAAGGCGTTTGGCCGCCCGTCCGGTGGGAGAGGCCAGTGCATAGCGTTTGCCTGCACTTTCTACCACCGCGATCAGGGCCTGGATCGATGTTGTTTTCCCCGTTCCCGGACCGCCGGTCAGCACACTGACCGGATTGGCCAAGGTGGTCCGAACCGCCTCAGCCTGTTCCGCAGACAAGGCTTCATCCAGCGGGGTGAATAATGGCGGGNNCGGCATAGTAAAAGGGGGTTAGGTACACCGCCACATCATCGACCTGCATTTCCTGCCCCGGATGCGGAATCTGCTCAACTTTTACTGCTTCGTGCTCGATCAGCCGCTCGACAGCTTCCCAAACCTGGCTGCGGTCAATCCCCAACAATTCCACCGCCCGGTCTGCCAGCATGCTCTGGGGAGCAAACACATGGCCTTCGTTGGCAAATTCCTCCAGCAGATAGACCACACCTGCCTCAATGCGGGTCGGATGATCTTCTGGCAGTCCCAGCGACTGGGCGATCCGGTCTGCTGTCTTAAACCCCACACCGTAGATATCCCGCGCCAGCTGGAACGGGTTGCCCTGCACCATCGGCAGCGACTGATCCCCATACTGCTTATAGATTTTTAAGGCCAGATTGGTGGTGATGCCGTGGCTGTGCAGAAATATCATGATCTCTTTTACCTGGCGCTGCTCTTCCCAGGCCTGCACAATGATCCGCACCCGCTTCGGTCCAATGTCCGGGACTTCCCTCAGGCGCTTCGGGTGATGCTCGATGACCTCTAAGGTCTCAACCCCAAAATGGTTGACGATCCGCTCGGCCAGTTTAGGGCCAATGCCTTGCAGCAGCCCAGAACCCAGATAACGCTTGACTCCTTCGATAGTAGCTGGATAAGCCTGCTCGATGGTCTCAACTTTGAACTGCCGGCCGTGTTTGGGATGGTCCATCCATTCCCCCACCAGCTGGAGGTATTCACCGGGAGCCAGTTCAGGCAGGTTTCCTATAACCGTCACCAATCCCTGCCGGTCCTCCGCCGCACCCTGGCTCTCATCGGGAGCGATCCGCAGCACGCTGTAGCCATTCTCTTCGTTATAGTAGGTAATTCGCTCGATTGAACCAGAGATTTTATCCACAGGAGTATTATAATACCGCATGCAGGATGCGCTCCAAAAAAATCTCATACCAAACCTGAGGGCTAACCGCCAAATCTCAACCGACAGCCAGCCAGGTATGGCCGCCAGCCGCAAGCTCTGCCCTGGTTTTACTTGCAGAGCATCCTGGTCTATGGGAGAATAACAGAACTATGTTTCGTTACATTTTATTCATTTTCATGATCGCATTGGGAGCTGTGCTGGGCTGGTTCTATACCACCGAAATAAATCCGGTGAATATTGTAGATGCTCCGCCAGACACGCTGCGTGAGGACTACAAAACCGATTATGTCCTCATGGTGGCTGAGGTGTATGCCAGCGAACAAGACCCAGGCCTGGCTGCCAGGCAGTTAGCGCTGCTGGGGTCAGACCAACCAGTCGAGATCATCAACCAGGCCCTGCTTTTTGCCCTGGATCATCAATATCTGCCAGCTGACCTGCTGCTGATGCGCGACCTGAGTCTGGTTATGAGCACCTGGAACCCAGACCTGGAGGTCAGCCAGCCGTGAACAATCGCCGTTCTCCCATCTACCTGATCACCGGGCTGATTATCGGTCTGGCTCTCGGAATAGCCTATGGTTGGGTCTTGACCCCTGTGGAGGTTATTGAAACCCAACCCCAAGACCTGCGCAGCGATTTTAAAGATGCTTACCGGGAATTGATCGCCAGGGCTTTCCAATCCAGTCATGATCTGGGGCGCGCCTCTTTGCGATTAGCCCTTTTGGGAGATGATGATCCCGTCCGGGCTTTGGCAGTGCAGGCACAGATCACCCTGGGCCGCAACGGCTCTGAGCAGGCTGCCCGGGCCCTTGGTGCACTCGCAGAAGCCCTGCAGGCAGGTGCTGCCGGCCCGCCTGCGGCAGCCCAATTGCCGGACTCCCAGATTGCAGCTTCTCCGACCGGATCGAACGCCGCCACCAATTTGACAATTACCGCCACCAGAACAGAGGCCTCTGCCACACCCACCGCAACCCAGGCCAGCTCGCCACCAACCAATACCCCCAATCCTTCCGGAAGCCCTCCCCCACCCACCTTTACCCCAACAGCTTCCCCAACTCCCACAGCTACCCCGGGGCCGCCATTTGTCTTGTTGGATATCCCGCTAGAGTGCAACCCCAGCATAGACCCACCTTTGATCCGGGTTTTTGTAGTCGATGGCTCGGGGAACCCGGTCCCCGGTGTGGCGATTCTGGTATCCTGGGACGGTAATACCAACCGGTTTGTCACCGGGCTCAAACCCGAATACGGCCTTGGCTACGCAGATTTCACCATGGATCCTTTGGTAACCTATTCACTGCGCCTGGAAGCAGGTGGCGATCCGATCAGTTCGATCACCGGTCGGCTGTGCGAGGATCAGGATGAACCCTATTGGGGTTCCTGGAGGCTGAACTTCGTTCAACCCTAACCCAATCATATGAGTGTTGAGATCAACCAAACCATCTGCTTGTCGGATGGGCGCACGCTTGGCTATGCAGAATATGGCGACCTCAATGGGCAGGTTATTTTCTTCTTTCATGGGCAGCCTGGCAACCGGCTGTTCCACCCCAACCCAGTTCTTACCCGACAGGCAGGCTTACGCCTGATCATTCCTGATCGCCCAGGCTATGGGCTCTCTTGCGATGATCCCCGCCGCACCATCTTGGACTGGCCCCGAGACATGCAGCAGTTGGCAAATCATCTGGGTGCCAAACGTTTTGGGGTGATTGGATTCTCAGCTGGCGGACCATACGCCCTTGCCTGCGGGATCGCCTTTCCGGAGAGAGTGTCCCGCCTGCTGCTGATCTCTAGCGCTCCGCCGGCTGCCCAGCGGGACCTGAGAAAAAAGATGCCCTTCTTGATCCGGCTGAACTATTGGATGAGCCATCTGGCTCCCAGGCTATTTTTTCTCTCGTTCAGATGGTATTGGCCACAGGCGAGAAAAAATCCGCACCAATTTATCAAAATGGCACAAGCACAATCCTCCCCTGCCGATCAAGCAATCCTCAACCGGCAAGAGATTTATGCCATGCTGCTGGACTGTTGGCAAGAAAACCTGCGGGTTGAAAGCACCGGTTATGCCAGAGATGCACAGTTGTTGCTCTCAGATTGGGGTTTTGAACTCACCGCAGTCCCGGTAGAAGTGGACCTCTGGTGGGGAGACCAGGACAAAAACACTCCCCTGGTAATCCAGGAATTTTTTGCCAATCAGCTGCCCAAATCACGACTCATCCAGCAGCCCAACATGGGCCATTTTGGTTTTCTCCAAGAGTGGGATTCGATCTGTGCCCTCATGCAAACCGCTTTTCTAACGGATCGGTATCTTTCACAATGAGTAAATATATCTCACTGAGCTTAACGGCAGGCTGGTTCTGATTTATAATCTTGGTCATTCGATGATCGCTTTGATACAATAGGGCATCGTCCAACAGAATATACCCACCTTTTTTAGTCCAAAGAAGGAAGCTTCACAGATGGATCTTCGAGAATTTTTTAAAAAAGAAAAAAATATTCGTGCTGGTATGTGGCTTGCCAGACTCACCCCGCGTGTGTTGGGATACCGGGTAGCCGAATATGCCGGCAATAAGATCGCCGAATCCAAACCCGCTGTTTACCAGCAGCTGCGCGAGAACATTTCATACATCCCAGGAGCCAATCATGAGCCCGGCAAGCTGGACGAATTAACCAGGCGGGCTTTCATCAATGCCGCAAAATATTATTACGATTTTTACCATGTAATAGGCAAACCATCTTCAAAAATCATCGAGAACGTGCATATCCCACAAAGTTTATTCGATCAGATCAAACAAATACAGGCCAGCGGGCGCGGGGTCCTGATTGCGGGGATTCATCTGAGCAACTTTGATCTCGGGTCGCTTTGTTTAGCTGCCCTGGGGCTAAAAGTCCAAGGTCTGTCTGCCGCAAGCCCCAATGGAGGGTACCAGTTCCAAAACGAGATCCGCAAAAAATATGGTTTTTATACCACACCGATCAATCCCCAATCCTTGCGCGAAGCCATTCATAACCTCAATAACGGCAAAATTGTTGCCGGAGGATTGGATTGGCCTCAGCACGACGAGACAGAGCTTACCGAGGTGTTCGGCAAGCCCGCTTATGTCCCCTTAGGCACAGCCCGGCTGGCGTTATTATCCAACGCCGTGACGATCGTGATCGCCTTCTACAAAGATTCACGCCCAGGCTACCAGCTGCATTATTCTGAACCGATGGAAGTGATCCGCACCGGCAACAAACGGGAGGATATAAAACTTAATACCCGTCAGTATATAGCCTTCTTTGAAAATATTGTCAGCCAATATCCTGACCAGTGGTTGATGTTCCATAAATTCTGGGCAAACTGAAAGCTGATTGCAGCCCGAAAGCAACCATATGCCTAATTATCTCGATCTCATCCTCAACACCATCTCACAGTTTTGGTTAGAGCTGCAGCACGGCAATGTCCTGCCCATCGGGAACTGGAATTACATAATCCTGTTCATTTTGGTTATTATCCAGGGCCCGGTGGTAAAACTGCTCAGCGGTGCCGTTGTTTCCAACACCTATCTGAATCTGTTTATCGTCATCCTGGTATCCATTATGGCCAGCCTGGTTGCCGATTCCTGGTGGTATTTTGTTGGCCAAAAAGGAAATTTTGAGCAATTTTTCCGCCGCAAAAGTGCCAAAAGCAATCGGATTGTCCAGTTATTGCTCGATGCGATGCAAACACACTATTTCAAAGTATTGTTGTTAGGAAAACTCAGTATGGGTCTGGCGCTGCCTTCGATCATTTCAGCTGGCATCAGCAAAATCCCCTGGCGCAAATGGTTCCCGGCTGTCCTGCTGGGCGAAGTCATCTTCAGCAGCGCCCTGGTGCTGACAGGGTTCTTCGCCGCCGAATCGATCGGCCAGGCCAACCAGACCATTAAGCTGGTGGGAATTATTTTAACCGTGGTCCTCATCCTGGTGCTGTTTATTTATCTGCCGCGTACAATTCGCAAAACGCTGCTCGGTGAGCCTGAAATGCCTGAAAATTCAATTGATGTATAATACCGGCATTGGCTCGAAAAATCACGAGCTTGCCAAATAAGATTTCCCCGGAGGAGAGTATGGAAGAGAAAAAGACAAAGCATGTTCGGATCAACGATATTTTGCTCGGGCCGATCGAGCGCCCCGCCCTGCAATATTTCTGCAAGATTGCTCCGGCCTGGGCCACCCCAGATACCATGACCTTGATCGGTATCTTCGGCGCCATCCTGATTGCTGCTGGCTACATCCTAACCCGCTACAACCTGGCATTTATTTGGCTGGCCAGTTTTGGCTTCCTGGTCAACTGGTATGGTGACAGCATGGATGGTTCTCTCGCCCGATACCGCAAAATCGAACGGCCGAAATATGGCTACTATGTCGATCACATCGTCGATATCATTAATGAGTTTTTTATTATCATCTCCCTCGGCCTCTCGCCTATGGTCCGGATTGAGATTGCAGCCCTGGCCATGATCGCCTATTTAATGCTCTCGGCCCATACCTTCCTGCGCACCTACGTTGATGAAGTCTTTAAGATTTCCTTCGGCAAACTTGGCCCAACCGAGGTCCGGGCGCTGCTCATCCTGATCAATACGATCACTTTTTTCCTGGCGAATCCAGATTTTGGCACCTTTTTCAATATCACCCTGACGCTGTTTGATTTCCTGATCTTAATTCTGATCGCGCTGCTGTTTTTCTTCTTCATCACCTCTACTATCCAAACCACGCTGGAACTGGCCAGAAAAGGCGAATAAAAACACACGGCATCCGAGGGTACGTTTTGAGCCTGTCTAGGCCACGTTTCAACTAATGATTTCTAAGAGGCGCAGGATCTGCGCCTCTTTTCAGTCTGGCCGGTTTCTTTACACAAACCTTTTTGTTGTAAAATAAAAACGGACGAACCTGAAATGATGCCGAGTCAAGATCAGTTCTTCATTTCCAAAGAGGGCTTCTCCCCGGGGTATATCAAACTACACCAGAGCGGGGAGCTGGCCCGGCGCGCCGCAGAAGCAGTCGCCGCCCTGGAACAATGCCAAACCTGCCCGCGTAAATGCAGAGCCAACCGCTTATTGGAGCGCGTCGGCACCTGCATGACCAAACGCTATGCTATCGTCAGCAGTGTGTTCCCGCATATGGGCGAAGAAGACTGCCTGCGCGGCTGGCGGGGCTCTGGCACCATTTTTTTCTCACAGTGCAATCTGCGCTGTGTGTTCTGCCAAAATTTTGATATCAGCCAAACCACATCTGGCAGAGAAACAAAACCAGAAGACCTGGCGGCCATGATGCTCTACCTGCAGCGGTCCGGTTGCCACAACATCAACCTGGTCACCCCAGACCATGTTGTACCTCAAATTCTCGAAGCATTGGTGCTGGCCGCCGCGCAAGGCTTGCATCTGCCGCTGGTGTTCAACACCTCGGGCTACACCTCTCAAAATGCGCTGCACTGGCTGGATGGTGTGGTGGATATTTATATGCCAGACTTTAAATTCGCAGACCCGGATCATGCGCGTCTGTACCTGCAAGCCAAGGATTATCCCCAGGTAGCAACGGAGGCCATAACCGAAATGCACCGCCAGGTTGGAGACCTGTGCTTCGATGAACAAGGGCTTGCCAAACGCGGCGTTCTGGTCCGGTACCTGGTGATGCCCGAAGATGTGTCAAACAGCTACAAAGTGATGCAAACCCTGGCCCAAATCTCACCCAACACCTACCTCAACATCATGGCGCAATACCATCCTGCCGGAAAGGTCTCGGTGGAAAAATTCAGCCAGATCAACCGCCGTATTCACCCGGAAGAAATTCAACAGACCTACAAGCACGCAGAAAAAGCTGGCCTGTGGCGCTTCGATTGA
>DNGN01000005.1 GCA_003486225.1 Chloroflexota bacterium | reverse complement strand
GGCATGATGGATGGGATCGAAGGCGGCCTGACGCTGGATGAGGGAGCCCAGGTGGTTGCGGCCATGCCGCAAATGGGGTTAGATGCCGTTGAGCTGAGCGGCGGGTTTGGCAGCAAGCATTTTGTCAATGTCCGCAAAGGCATCCGGCGGGAAGAGGATGAAGCCTACTTTCTCGAATTTGCCCAAAAAGCTCGCCAGGTGACGGACATGCCGCTGATGCTGGTGGGCGGGTTCCGCTCGCGGCAGGTGATGGAGAAGGTCTTGGCAGAGGGCGATGCTGATTTTATTTCCATGTGCCGGCCGTTGATCAATGCCCCCGATTTCCCCAAGAAACTGCTGCAGGGGGCTCTCGATCGCTCGGAGTGCCTCTCAGCCAACAACTGCTGGGCAAAGGCCACCGGCGAGGGCATTGCCTGCAAGTGCCCGTTAGAGAAGGTTGCTGCGGGGTAAGTTTGGTTCTTCCTGGTGGTTAAGATCCCTGCCATTTTGTATCGCAGGGGTTATCGATTGCACTTGACAGTCTGGGGAAACTTTCGCATAATAGGGCATATTAACCAATAATGACTGGCTATGACAGAGGAAAGTAAGCTGGCGAAGGCTGCCAGGGAGGTTGGGGCGCAGACTGCAACCCCAACCCAGTTGCTACCAGCCGAAGTTCCCTCTCGAGCCGCTCGGGTGAATGGAGTATTTTCCCAAAGGAAAAACCCCTACTAGTCCGAGACGCAGCCCAAGCGTTACCGTGGGAGCCAATCGCCTGTTTCGGCTGTTGGTGGTAGAGCGAATCATGCCAATGATTAATTTGGGTGGTACCGCGGGAGATTTGTGAAATTGTCCCGTCCCAATCTTGGGCGGGCGTTTTTATTTAAAGTACAATAGGGCAGTTTGCTGCTCTACTATATACAATCAGCAGGAGAAAGAAATGCTTGAACAATTAGACAAGACTCAAGAGGAAGCGCTCTCCGCTTTAAAGCATCTGCAGGATGAAGAGAGCTTGCTCCAGTGGCGCAATCAGTATCTGGGTAAAAAATCTCCAGTGATGGAGGCGTTCAATGTGCTGCGCGAATTGAGCAAGGAAGAGCGCCCGCTGGTCGGGAAACGGGCCAACGAAGTGCGCCAGGCCCTGGAAGCGGCCATGGAAGAGCGCCGCGAGGTGATCAAAATCCAGGCTTTGCAAAATGCGCTCAAGACAGAAAAGCTGGATGTCACCTTGCCTGGCAGGCCGCAGGCTGTTGGGCGCCTGCACCCGGTCACCCAGACCTTACGTCGCATTTACCGCATTTTTGGGGAGATGGGTTTCCAGGTGTACCGCTCGCGCGAGGTTGAAACAGACGACTATAATTTTACTTTCCTGAATATGCCTGCCCATCACCCGGCGCGCGATATGTGGGATACCTTTTATACCAGTGAAGAAAGTGTCATCTTGCGCACCCACACATCACCAGGCCAGATCCATGCCATGCGGGAATATCATCCGGAACCTATCCGGGTGATCCTGCCCGGGATGTGCTACCGCTACGAGCAGGTCACTTCCCGCTCCGAGATGCAGTTCACCCAGGTGGAAGGGCTGGCTGTTGGCAAAGATATCACCTTTGGAGACCTGAAAGGCACCCTCTCAGATTTTGCCCGACGCCTTTTCCGGGCAGAGGTGCGCACACGCTTCCGCGCTTCGCATTTCCCCTTCACTGAACCAAGTGCCGAAATGGATGTCGAATGTGTCATCTGCGCTGGGGAGGGCTGTTCGGTTTGCAAGCATACCGGCTGGCTGGAGATCCTGGGCAGCGGTGTGGTGCATCCAAACGTGCTGCGCTTTGGTGGTTACGATCCCGCCGAGTTCACCGGGTTTGCCTTTGGCATGGGTCCCGAGAGGATCACCATGCTCCTGTACCAGATCGATGATATTCGTAACTTCTGGCGGAATGACCTACGCTTCCTAGAGCAGTTCTAACGGAGAATAATATGAAAGTACCGCTTTCTTGGTTGAATGATTATGTAAATGTAAAAGACATCTCGATTGAGGAACTGGCCCAAAAACTAACCCTGGCTGGTTTGGAGGTCGAGCAGATCGATTTTATTGGCCTGCCGCTGCCTGCCGGAGACCGGCATGATTTCAAGATGTCTGGTATGGCATGGGACAGAGATAAAATTGTCGTGGGAGAGATCCTGGAGGTGATGCCGCACCCCAATGCCGACCGGCTGGTGCTATGCCGCCTGAATGATGGCCAGCAAGAACACGTGGTGCTGACCGGCGCCCCCAATTTATTTGAATACAAAGGCCAAGGCCCGCTCAACCCAACCCTGAAATCCCCTTATGCCAAGGAGGGTGCCACGATCTATGATGGCCATCAGGAAGGCTTCAACCTGACCACACTCAAGCGCACCAAGATTCGGGGGGTTGATTCCTACTCCATGATCTGTTCGGAAAAAGAGCTCGGGCTCTCCGAAGAACATGAGGGCATCCTGCTGCTGGCACAAGATGCCCCGGCAGGTATGCCGCTGGCTGACTATATGGGGGACGCTGTTTTGGATATTTCCATCACCCCGAATATTGCCCGTAATGCCAATATTTACGGTGTGGCCAGGGAAACGGCCGCCATCTTCAAGCGTGAGTTGTGCCACCCTGATTACACCTTCCTGGCAGAAGGAGACCCGATCGAAGGGCAGGTCAGCATCCAGATTGAAAATCCCGAGATGAACCCGCGTTTTGTCCTCGGCCTGATCCGCAATGTTGAGATCAAGCCCTCGCCGCGCTGGTTGCAGCGCAGGCTGATCATGATCGGCCAACGCCCGATCAACAACATTGTCGACGTCACCAACTACGTAATGTTCGATATCGGTCAGCCGCTGCATGCCTTTGATTATGATGAACTGGTCGCACGCGCCGGCGGTAAAGCGCCAACCATTATTACCCGTATGGCCAAAGCAGGAGAAACCCTGGTCACTTTGGATGGGGAGAAGCGCCAGCTGGAAGAGTTCACTACCCTGGTTTGTGACACGGCGGGTTCGCATTCCATCGCGGGCATCATGGGCGGGATGGAAACCGAGGTTACCGAGAAGACCACCAACGTGCTGCTGGAAGGCGCGAATTGGAACTATATCAATATCCGCAAATCCCTTGGTTACCTGCGGATGCATTCGGAAGCTTCGTACCGCTTCTCGCGCGGGGTGCATCCTGCCATGGCTGAGCGCGGAGTGCGCCTGGGCATTGAATTGATGCGTCAATTTTCAGGCGGTGTGGTCTGCCAGGGTTTGGTGGATGCCTACCCGCTCAAAGCACAGGAAGTGGTGGTGGAGATCACCTCGCAGGATGTGCGCCGCTGGCTGGGGCTTGATTTGGCGGCTGGAGAGATTGCGGAACTGCTCGGCCGGCTTGGCTTTTCCTGCCAGGTTGAGCCGCATGCTGTCCGGGCCACTGTGCCGGACCATCGAATGGATATCGATGCCGATCCGATTAATGGCAAGGCCGACTTGATGGAAGAAATAGCGCGCATTTATGGCTACGTCAATATCCCGGAAACGCGTATGGCTGATGTGTTGCCAGTCCAGCGCAATACCCCGCGCCTGGACTTTGAAGAAGCTTTGCGCGATTTATTGGTGCGCGAGGGGATGCAGGAAACCATTACTTACCGTTTGACCTCCCCGGAGCGTGAGGCGCGCCGTATCCCCCCGGATGTTGAAGACGATCCCATGCCTTATGTCACAGTGATCAACCCGATCGCCGCAGACCGCTATGTGATGCGTAAATCGATCATGTCCGGCATCTTGGAGACTGTTGAGAGCAATGCAAAAATCCGCGACCGGATTGCCGTTTTTGAAATTGGCAGCGTCTTTCTGGCTTCAGAAGAAGGGAGTTTGCCCGAAGAACAACCCCGTCTGGGGATGGCCATTACCGGCCCGCGCCATCTGGCAGCCTGGCAGGGTGCCAGTAACGAAGCCTTTAACTTCTACGACCTCAAAGGCATTGTGCAGAGCATGTTGAAGGGTCTTAACATCACAGAGGTCAGCTATGACAGCCATCGCTATCCGATCTTCCATCCCGGAAAATGCGCGGCAGTAAAGGTGCAGAACAAGATGGTTGGCGTGATTGGTGAACTGCACCCCGTGGTTCACAGCCAATACGCTTTTTCGGCTTACCCGGTTTTAGGCGCATTCTTCTATCTGGATACGCTTTATGATCTCGTTCCCAACCGCTATCAGGTCAGCCAGGTATCTTCTTATCCGCCTGTGTTGGAGGATATCGCCCTGGTGGTGGATGAAACCATCCCCGCCGGAAACGTAACTTTCCTGATAGAGCAAACTGGCGGAAAGACGGTGACCAACGTACAATTATTTGACGTTTATCGTGGTGAGCAATTGGGCTCCGGTAAAAAGAGCCTGGCCTACAGCCTGACATATCAGGCCGCAGACCGCACCCTGACAGACGATGAGGTCGCACAGATGCGCCGCAAGATCGTCAGCCGATTGGAAAGGGAACTTGGCGCACAATTGCGTGACCAATAAATCCAGCAGGGGAATGAGCTACCTGCCAAGCAAAGAAAGGATAAAAGCTGATGCAAGACAGAAAAAAAGTAGGCTTGATCGTGACCCTCGTCACTGTGTTTTTGTGTGCCTGCCCTGGATTGTGCGCCCTGGTATTCGGGGTGATGGTCTCCACCATGGGCTACGACCTTGAAAATTACGGCTGGGATGTTTCCGGTGATCCTCAGGCATTAGCCATTCCGGCTATTTGTTTAGGGGTATTCCTGATATTAATCCCCCTGGCTGCTGGCGTGTTTACCTTGTTGCAATCACGTAAGGCTGCCGAAGTTGAGGATGTAAACGTTCCGCCAGCTTTATAAGCAGGAAAAATAACCTTGCAAGTGATCGTTCCATCTGGTGGGCCTTCGTCGAGGCCTGCCAGATGGTTTTTTAATCCAATTAAGATAGGTACATTGATGGACTTGGCAAAATCATTGTACAGGTGCTTAGATTGTGTATAATGAATTAATCCCACTATACAAGCAGCGAGTATTGCACATGCCCAAAATTCGGTCTCCTTTCAAAGTCGCCTTGATGGATGATGATTTCTACGCACTAAAGTGGAACACTGCCCTGGTGATGCGCGACCCGCGCACGACGGTTGTCATCGAGGCAGATACCCCGCGAGAGCTGCTCAAACAAATCAAGCAGCAGGGAACGCCAGATATTGTGATTGTGGATGTGGAATACGCGGCTAACCGCTTGCCTGTAGACGAAATGCTGTCTGCCATCCGTAAGGAAGCTTCTGATGCGGTGATTGTGTGCAATTCTCAATACGGTGAACGTGAGACGATCGAAACTGCCATGAAATTTGGCATCAAAGGTTTTTTTCTTAAAAACGAAGTCCGGATGGCGGTCGTGTCTGCGATCAGCTACGCGGCTCATAATGGGTTGGTCGTGACCCCTTCGATCTTTGATCTGCTGCCCTCGCAATATACCTTTGGTCCGCAGTTAGCGCATGTACTTCCAATTTGGAAGCCAAACCCCCGGTTGACCCCTCAGATCATCAAAAGTTTTTGGTTGCGCGTGTTTTTTGGTATGCGCGCTTCACTCGCCGCAGATGAACTCTATGTGGAGACCGCGACCATCGAACGCTATATCAATCAGGCGTACAAAGTGCTGACGGATGGTTGGGCAGATGAATCCTACCTGTTCAATGTTGATTTTTCTGAGCTATCACCTGAGGATCA
>DNGN01000066.1 GCA_003486225.1 Chloroflexota bacterium | reverse complement strand
TCCAAGCCTAATCTACGTCAGTTTTCAACTATAATCTTAAAATAATCTGCAAAAATTATCTTTCTTTACATTCATCATTCAGGAGGGAGTTGCCATGCAGCAAAAATATCTTGGCTGTCTTTTGGGCCTGGCGTGCGGGGACGCGGTTGGCACCACGGTGGAATTCAAAGCCCCGGGTACCTTCCCACCCGTTACGGAGATGCTCGGTGGCGGTCCATTTCAGTTAAAGGCAGGCCAGTGGACAGACGATACCTCCATGGCGCTGTGCCTGGCAGAAAGCCTGCTCGGACAAGGCCGCTTCGATGCCCGTGACCAGATGGAACGCTATGTGCGCTGGTGGCAGGAGGGCTACCTCAGCAGCACCGGAACCTGCTTCGATATCGGCAACACCATTCAAGCTGCGCTCCAGCGCTACATACAGACAGGCGAACCTTTCAGCGGGTCTGCTGGCCCCCGCACTGCCGGCAATGGTTCGATCATGCGCCTGGCACCTGTACCCATGTTTTATCAAGCCGACCTGCAGTTGGTGATCCATTATTCTGCCGAAAGCTCCAAGACCACCCACCGCGCCCAGGAAGCGGTCGATGCCTGCAAGCTGTTCGGGTTGATGATCGCCCTCGCCCTGGGCGGATCCTCCAAGGAGGAGATCCTGATGGGGACCTCCACCTACCTGGAGCCAGAAAGCCTGGCCCCTAAAATCCGGGAGATCCAGGCTGGCGGCTACCACGCCAAGACCGAAAGCCAGATCGAGGGCAGCGGCTATGTGGTAAAAAGCCTGGAAGCCGCCCTGTGGTGCTTTTCGCTCACATCGACTTACCAGGAAGCCGTGCTAAAAGCCGTCAACCTGGGCAGGGATGCTGACACCACCGCGGCTGTGGTCGGCCAGCTGGCGGGGGCCTACTACGGCCTAGAAGCGCTTCCGGAGGCCTGGCTGGAGAAATTGGCGATGGCGGAGCAGATCCGCAGCTGCGCCGGGAAGCTTTATCAGCAGCGTGCCTGAAGCTGCAGTTGGGATATCGGCAGGGTTTGCCAATCAGGCACCTTGGGCCCTGCATTAACTTTTGCTGACGGCCTGCCGCGCTACCAAAGCAACCCACTTCAAGTTATAATCCACCCTATGAAGTCTGAATTTGCGCCTCAAATCTACCTGGATTATGCTGCCACCACCCCGCTGGATGGGCGTGTGCTGCAGGCCATGATGCCCTATTTCTCCCAATCCTACGGCAACCCGTCTTCGATCCACCGATACGGACAGCAAGCCGAAGCCGCCGTAGAAAATGCCCGGCAGGTCATCGCAAGCGTGTTCAATTGCCTGCCCAAGGAGGTGGTTTTCACCTCCTGCGGTACCGAGAGCGATAACCTGGCCGTGCGTGGGGGCGCTCTGGCCGCCCGCCTGGAAAAAGGAGCCAACCATATCCTGATCAGCCCGGTGGAGCACCCGGCAGTGACCAATACCGCCCGCCAACTGGCAGAGGTAATGGGTTTTGAACTGGAATTTTTACCGGTGGACGAATATGGCCGGGTAAGCCCGGCCAGCGTATCCGAACGGCTGCGCCCGGATACCGCCTTAGTTTCCGTGATGACTGCCAACAACGAGATTGGCACGATCAACCCGGTAGACCAGATCGGGGCAATCTGCCGCCAGGCCAGGGTGACCTTTCATTCAGATGCCGTGCAGGCCGCCGCCCATCTGCCTTTTGACCTGTCGGAGCTGAATATAGATCTGCTCTCGATCGGGGCGCATAAGCTGTATGGCCCCAAAGGCGTAGGCGCGCTGATCGTCCGGGAAGGTACTCCCCTGCTCGCCAGCCAGACCGGCGGCAGCCAGGAGAGCAGCCGGCGCGCCGGTACCTCCAACGTGCCCTACCTGGTAGGCCAGGCAGAAGCCTTCCGTCTGGCACAGCAAGAACTGCCACAACGCCATCAACGGCTGACTGAAATGCGTGACCATCTCATCCGCACTGTGCTGGAAGATGTGCCTGACTCGCGATTAACCGGGCATCCGCACGCGCGCTTACCCAACCATGCCAGCTTTGCCTTCCTCGACGTGGACGGCAATGAACTGCTGATGGTCTTGGATGCCCGAGGGTTTGCCTGCTCTTCGGGTTCGGCCTGCAAAACCGGCAACCCGGAACCCTCCTCGGTGATGAAGGCCATCCAGCTGGGTGACGATTGGGGGCTCGGCTCGCTGCGCGTGACCCTGAGCCACCTGACAGAAGACGAGCACCTGGAAGCTTTCCTGGATGCCCTGCCGGAAGCCGTGCGCCAGGTGCGCAGATTGCGAGGACTGTGATATGAATCTCAATCTCCCCGCAGGCTCGAAAGTCGCCGTAGCTATGAGCGGCGGAGTGGACAGCTCCGTTTCCGCAGCTTTGCTGGTCGAACAAGGGTACCAAGTCTTCGGCATGATGCTGCGACTGTGGAGCGAGCCCGGCCGGGAAGCAGCCAACCGCTGCTGTACGCCTGATTCGATGGCCTTGGCAAAGCGCGTGGCCGCCCAGCTTGGCATCCCGTTCTACGTGGTGGACGCCAAGGACGTCTTCCGGGACAGCGTGGTGGCCTATTTTCTGAATGGCTACACGCAAGGCGTCACCCCGAACCCCTGCCTGGTCTGCAACCGTCACATCCGCTGGGAATTCCTGCTTAACCGCGCCCTGGCTTTGGGTGCAGATTTTATGGCTACCGGTCATTATGCGCGTGTGCAGCGGGAACCGGGCCAGCCCGTCCGCCTGCTGCGGGGCAAAGACACCCACAAAGACCAGTCCTATGTCCTGGCGGTTTTGGACCAGCAGCAGCTGGCCAGGGCCGTTTTCCCGGTGGGCGATTATGCCAAGGCGGAGGTCCGCCAGCTGGCGGAAAAATTCAACCTGCCTGCCGCGCGTATCAAAGACAGCCAGGACCTGTGCTTTCTGGCAGGCACGGACTACCAAGATTTTCTCCTCAGGCATGCACCCCGCAGCGCAGCCCCTGGTCCCATTACCACCACCTCCGGGGAGACCATCGGAGAACACAATGGCCTGGCCTTCTACACCATCGGCCAGCGCAAAGGGTTGGGCATCGCCCACAGCGAACCCCTTTATGTGATCAAAAAAGACATCCAGAACAACACCCTGGTGGTGGGGACCCAAGCAGAGATGGGCCAGAGCGAGCTGATCGCCGGAGCGCTGAACTGGGTCTCCGGCCAGCCAAGGTCTGAACCTTTCGCAGCCGAAATCAAAACCCGCTATACCGCCGGGTTTGTCCCGGGGACGGTTACCCCCGCTGAGAACGGGCGAATTAAGGTACAATTCGATCATCCGCTGCGGGATATCACCCCAGGCCAGGCCGCTGTCGCCTACCAGGCTGATGAAGCAGTTGTCAGCGGGATCATCGAAACCGTACTCCGGCCAGCGGAAAACCATACTCCTATCAGGTTGATACCATGACCATTCTTGCTTTTCTTCTTGGAAGTGTTTTGGCTGCCATGTATGGCGCCGTGTTCCATCTGGTACGCGGCGGCAGCCTCGGGCGGCTTGTCCTTTACCTGGTTGTCAGCGGGCTCGCCTTTTGGTTCGGGCATACCGTGGCCAACATCACCGGCCTGACCTTCCTCAGCCTTGGGCCAATCCGGGCCGGGCTGGCAACCCTCTCCTCTCTGGTTGGACTGGTCGCTGCCGATTGGTTAAGCGCTGTGGACAGCCGTGAAGGCCGCTGACCTGATGAGCGATCTTCTGCCGCCTGATGTACAAACAGCCCAAGCTGGCGACCTGATTCAACTGCTCACCGAGGCCGACCAGCATTTCATTTTTACCCTCAAACCCGGCGAAAAGTTCCAGTCTCATTTGGGCATTGTGGCCCACGACGATCTGATCGGCTTGCCCTGGGGCAGCCGCATTACCTCTCACCTCGGCAGGCTGTTTGTGCTGCTCCAGCCCCAGCTCGACGACCTGCTGCGAGAGCTTCCGCGCCAGACCCAGATCATGTACCCGAAAGATATTGGCTATGTGCTGGTCTCATTGGGCATCGGTCCTGGCAGCATTGTTCTGGAAGCCGGAACCGGGTCTGGCGCGCTGACAACCGCGCTGGCCTACATGGTCGGTGATCAGGGCCAGGTGATCTCTTATGAGCGCAAAGCCAAATTTTCCCAGCTGGCGCAGGATAATTTAAAACGTTACGGGCTGGACCACAGAGTGGAGTTCAAATGCCAGGACCTGGCCGAAGGCGTAGCCGAAAAGAATGTGCATGCCGTTTTCCTCGATCTACCAGACCCGGAAAACTACATCCACCTGCTCCGGCCGGTCCTGATCCCCGGTGGTATTTTGGGCTGCCTGCTGCCGACCACCAACCAGGTTTCCCTGCTGATTACCGCCCTGAAGCAGAACAACTTTGAAAAGATCGAAGTCTCTGAAATCCTGCACCGCTACTATAAACCGAGCGCCACCCGCCTGCGCCCGGCCGATAAAATGGTTGGGCATACCGGCTTTTTAATCTTCACCCGCAAGGCAGCCAATTTTTCGGAGCTCGACTCCCCCAGAGAATATGAACCCTGATCAATTGACCACCCATCAGATCCAGGACGCCCTCAGATCACAGCCCTTCAAAGCGCTGCACGAGCTTTACCCGCAAGAGCTGCTGAACGGCGAGCCGCGCCCGGCAGCAGTGCTGATCCCGATGGTCAAAGAACATGACGGCTGGCATATTTTGTTCATCCGTCGCACATCGGTTGCCGGAGATATTCACAGCGGCCAGGTTGCATTTCCTGGCGGCGGGTTGGATCAGTCGGACCCCAGCTTGACCGCCACAGCCCTGCGGGAAACCGAGGAGGAATTGGGGATCCAGCCACAGGACGTTCAGATCCTGGGGCGGCTCAATGAATTTATCGCCATTTCCAACTACCGGGTGACCCCTTTTGTCGGCACCCTGCCCTGGCCGTATCCGATCATCCAAGCCGAGAAGGAAGTCGCCCGTTGGTTTACGATCCCCCTCGGCTGG
>DNGN01000033.1 GCA_003486225.1 Chloroflexota bacterium | reverse complement strand
ACGAAGAGCAGTTCTATGTCGAACGACCATCCCATGAGCGTTTGTACCGAAAAAAGATCTTCCGCGGCCTCTGCCGTGAAGAGCTTGAAGCCGCATTGCGTATCCTGCAGGCCAGGGAGTGCCAGTAATTGGATAACATAATTGATCAGCCGTCCGCCCAGATGCCGGCTGGTGGGCTCATCAAAGCGCTGTGCTCCGGCTGCCTCGCGTGAACCAATCACAATATCCGCCGTGGACATGTCCGGTGATAAGAAGCGCGGCAGTTCTTCGATGGGCATTGAAAGGTCGGCGTCGCACATGAACCGGTATTTCCCTTTCGCCAGCAGCATGCCGCGCTGNNGGCAATTTCCAGGGTGCGGTCCTGGCTGTTGTTTTCTACCACGATGACTTCGTAGGTATAGCTTTGAGTGGAGAGGTACGCACAAATCTGTTCTAGTGTAGAAGGCAGACGCGCTTCCTCGTTGTATGCTGGCACGATGATGGACAGATAAATGGATGTTTCGCTCAAAATAGATCCTTATGATTGCATTTCGCTGAAATATTCCCCCAGAAGTTCGAGATTGGAGGAGACCAGTTTCAATCGATATTCTACCAGCACTTGATAGGGGATAAAAGAAAAGATTTCGCTTTCCATCCGGCTCTCGGAGTGCAGCAGTTCCAACAACGCCTCAACGGGCATTTTCATGCGAGCAGCAAAGACCTCCACCGTTTGAACCTTGGCCCCCGGCATCAGCTGACCAGCGATAAAGTTGCGCCATTCCGTCAGGTATTTTGCTTGCACAAAGGGGAGCCAATTCTCGGCCTGTACATCCATCAGGCATTGGCCTACATCCTGCTGCAGGTCATGCAGGATGCGTTCATCCAGGTAGGAACGCAGCACATTATGCAGGTAGCCAACCTGTTTGCGGCGGATTTTTGCCAGCAGCGGCAGGAAATATGGCAGGAAGAGCTCTCTGATCCAGATAATATCTGCCTGCAGATGGCAGATGTACCCGGCCATGAAAACCGCCTGGTCAGGAGGTAATTGGTCAGCCCGGGCCAGTTGGGGGTAGCTGCTGAACAACCGCTCCCAGGGGGGATTCGATTCGACCAGCGGGATGCGGTAGAAATGGGTCTCGTGGCGCGGCTGGCCGGAGAGGGATTGTACGTCTGGGGCAGTCTTGCCTAAAAAGAAAGCGCAGCGCTGCTGCTGCAGCAAGCTTCGTATCGCTTCTGGCAAGGCTGGACTGTCCAGCAGCTCGGTGGCAATACTCAGGTGATAAAAAGGTGTTGGCACTCTGAAATTATACGACAAAAGAATGGGAATGTAGCTGCTGGACAGCCTACAATCTACTCGTGATCAGAGTATGGGCGACCTGGATTTGAACTCGCATTGGCATGATACATGCCGTCATCTGCGATGGTGCCGGGTGAGAAATCTTCACCAGCCCGAACGGGGCACTTGAAAAATAAATTTTCACCTAAAATTTTACGGGCTGATGTACAATGGGGGAGAGATGAAGATCATTCTGACCCACGAACAGGCCGACTTTGATGCTATTGCCTCCATGCTGGGTGCTCACCTGCTGGATGAGCGGGCAGTGCCTGTTTTACCGCGCCGTCTCAACCGCAATGTGCGCGCTTTCCTGACTCTCTACGGTCTGGAATTCCCCTTCGTGGAACAGCCTGACCTGCCGAAGAAGAAAGTCAGCCATATCACGCTGGTCGATACCCAATCTCTGGTAACGGTGCGCGGGATGGAGAGCAAAACTCAGATCATTGTGATTGATCACCACGATCTTCGCCCCGACCTGCCGGAGTCCTGGCAGGTAAAAACCGATGAGATAGGTGCAACCACGACCTTGATGGTTGAAGCCCTGCAAAAGCGTGGGATAAGCCTGTCGGTCGCCCAGGCCACCTTGTTGCTCATCGGCATCTATGAGGATACCGGCAAGCTGACCTATTCCCGCACGACCCCGCGCGATGTGCGTGCCTCGGCATTCCTGCTCGAGCAGGGCGCCAGCCTTCAGATCATGCAGGACTACATCAACCATCCGCTTTCCGACGCCCAGCAAAAAATCTATGATAGACTGCGCCAGGAGATCGAGACCTACGAGATCTTGGGCAATTCCATCATGGTTGGTCTGGCAGATGCTCGTCATACCGATGAGGAACTTTCCACCATTGCCCATAAATTGCGCGACCTGCTTGATCCTGATGCGATCATTTTGCTGATTGATACTTTGTCCGGGACACAGTTGATTGCGCGGGCAAACACAGACCAGGTGAATGTTGGTGAGATTGCCAAGCATTTTGGCGGCGGTGGGCACCCGCGTGCCGCTGCAGCCTTGGTGCGCGAGGCTCGCGCGGGCGAGGTCTATGCTCAGCTGGTGGATGTCCTGCCGGATTATGTGCATCCCGCAATTAGGGTAGTTGAGATCATGTCTCGCCTGCCGCAGGTTCTTACACCCGAGACCCCGGTAAAGGAAGCCGCTGAACACATGCAGCGTTATGGCTATGAGGGGTACCCGGTAGCCGAGAACGGTAAATTAATTGGTTTGCTAACCCGCAGGGCTGTGGACCGCACCCTGAGCCATAAACTTAACCTGACTGCCAGACAGGTCATGGACGCCGGGTCGGTGACCATTGGGCCGGACGAACCCTTGGAAGCCTTACAGCAGCTGATGACGGATACAGGTTGGGGACAGATTCCCGTGGTGGAGAAAGGTGAGATTGTGGGCATCGTAACCCGCACGGATCTGATCAAAACTTTAACCCCCAAGCAAAGCCCCAGCGGCCGCCAGAACCTGGCTTCTAAGCTGGAGGTCAACTTACCTTCAGCCCGTTTGGCTTTGTTGCGCGCAGTAGCCGACGAAGCCAGGTCTCAGCAGTCTGCTTTGTATATAGTAGGTGGCTTTGTACGGGATTTACTGCTCGACCGTCCAAGCCTAGACTATGATCTGGTTGTCGAGGGAGATGCCATTGAACTCAGCCAGGCCCTGGTGAGTCATTATGGCGGGCGCGCCACCACCCACAGCCGCTTTGGCACAGCCAAATGGAAGATCGGCAAGATCCGCAAGCGGTTGGCACAAAAATTAGCCGAAAAATTCGGCGAAAACCTGGATGCCCAAAGTTTCCCTGAAACATTGGATCTGGTCTCTGCGCGACGCGAGTTTTACACCGAGCCGACTGCGCTGCCCACAGTCGAGCGCGGCAGCATCAAGCTTGACTTGCACCGCCGCGATTTTACAATTAATACCTTGGCCCTGCGCTTGGATGGGAATCACTATGGGGATGTACACGATTATTGGGGCGGTTTGGCGGACCTGCATGCCGGCTTGGTGCGTGTGCTGCATTCGCTCTCATTTGTTGACGACCCGACCCGCATTCTGCGTGCGATCCGTTTTGAGCAGCGTTTTGATTACCAGATCGAACCGCGCACCCTTGAGCTGCTGGAGGATGCCCTTAGCTTGCTCGACCGCGTCTCCGGAGACCGCTTGCGTCATGAACTCAATATCATGCTGGAAGAACCGGATTGGGAGGCAATGTTTGATCGCATGGCGGCTCTGGGTGTATTTACAGCCATCCATCCCGATCTGGTCTGGGATCCGCAAGCCAAGCAACGCATCCGGCAAGTCCGTTCCACCCCAGTGCCCCCCAACTGGTCGCTTCAGCTTAAGAGCAGAGCTTTCCCATTTTCATTGGCCATAACCTACTTGAGTTGGTTGTTTCACCTGACACCGGATTCTGCCCGTTCCGTGGCGGCTCGTTTGCGTCTGCCGCTCTGGTTGGTGGATGTCCTGGTAAATGCCATGCAGATTTGGCAGCGCTTTGACGATCTGGCACAGTTTACTCCTTCCATAGCCGTACAAACTTTTGATAAGTACAAACCTCTATCACTGCTGATCTGCTATATACTCAGTGATAATCAGGAATCCAAAGACGTGATTACCAACTATTTTGAACGTTGGCAGTTTGTAGAACCAAAAACTACAGGTGATGATCTGCGGGCGCGCGGTATTCCCCCCGGTCCGCATTACCGCCAGATCTTGGATGCGCTGCGCGCCGCTTGGCTTGAAGGCAGCGTACAGCAAGTGGAGCAGGAAAAAGACCTCTTGGAGAAATTGTTGCATGAGTTCGCTCCAGACAGATGATAGCCAGTCAGCTTTCTATTCAGGCGATAGCTGGCTTGCACGTGTTCGCTACCGTAAAGTGGTGGAAGCTGACCTGCGCGAAATTGAGTGGGAAGGTTCCTATAAGATATATCGTCAGGTCTATGCAGATGTTTACCGGCGCACAGAAAACGGCCTTGCCCTGATGTGGGTTGCTGAACTGCCTGAGTTCGGGCTGGTGGGTCAGGCGTTTGTGCAGTTGAAGATGCATGACCGTTCTTGCGCCAATGGCAGCACCCGTGCTTATATCCATTCTTTTCGTGTACGCCCTGCCATGCGCGGTCGCGGCCTTGGCACAGCTCTCATGGATGTTGTTGAGCAGGATCTCATCCAGCGCGGTTTCCGCGAGGTTACCCTGAATGTAGCGGAAGATAACCAGAGCGCCCTGCGGCTTTATCAGCGGTTGGGATATTCTGTGGCCAAAAAAATTTCTGGAAAATGGTCCTTTTATGACGACCAGGGAAAATTACAGCATGTGGAAGAACCAGGTTTCCGGCTGGTGAAATCACTCTCTGGTGTAAAATAATCAAGCATTACCGGCAGCAGCATTTAGTCCCCAAAAAGCCTCTTAAATCTTTTAGATCTAATAAAATTTTTATCTTAACCCCTTGTCGCCGAAGGGTTTCCATGCTAGAATCTTAAAGCATTTCTGTCCATACTGGAATCAACGAAAAGTGGGCCACCCCCACTTTTCTTCGTTACAGGGAAAAAAAGTGGGACTTGTTTAAAACTTCAAATAGAAAGTTCCACACAGAATAATATATGTTGGAGAATGATAGATGAAGAACGATTTATTCCTGGCTTTTAGCGAATTATTAGAAGAAAAACAACTGCCTAAGGAAATTGTTGTTGAAGCCCTTGAAGCGGCCATGGTCTCTGCCTACCGCAAAACGGTCAACGCTTCCAGTGCACAGGAGGTTGTAGCCCAGTTTGATATTGAAACTGGCGACGTGACAATTTTCGCTGAAAAAGAAGTGGTCGATGAAGTCCAGGATGACCGCACCGAAGTTTTGCTGGAAGTAGCCCAAAAAGTTGAACCGGAAGTTGAATATGGCGATATTGTCATGGTGGAATCAACCCCCGAGGATTTTGGGCGCGTTGCCGCGCAAACAGCCCGCCAGGTAATTCAGCAGCGCATCCGCGAAGCCGAACGCCAGGCCCAATACGATCATTTCAAAACCCTTGAGGGTGAGATTGTGAACGGGATCGTCCAGGCGATCAATGCTGGTGGAATTACACTTGGCCTGGATCGCAAAGCTGAAGGCACCATGCCGCGCAATCACCAGATTCGTGGGGAACGCTTCCGATTGCACGATCGCGTTCGCGCTTTCCTGCTGGAGGTCAAAATGACCCCGCGCGGTCCCAGCATCATCCTCTCCCGCGCCCATAAGAACTTCCTGCGCCGCTTGCTGGAAGACGAAGTTCCTGAAATCTATCATGGTATGGTCGAAATCCGCTCGATTGCCAGAGAGCCTGGCTATCGCTCCAAGGTGGCGGTTGCTGCCTTACAGCCCGGCATTGACCCGGTCGGTGCCTGTGTGGGTATTCGAGGTGTTCGTATTCAAGCCATTGTACGAGAACTGCACGACGAGAAAATTGATGTGATTGAATGGAATCCGGACCCGGCCGCGTTCATCGCCAAAGCGCTCAGCCCGGCACGTGTCACGGGTGTGTATCTCGATGAAACCGGGGAAACCAAAACTGCCACGGTGGTTGTCCCAGAAGATCAGCTCAGCCTGGCGATTGGCCGGGATGGGCAGAACGCACGCCTGGCTGCCAAGCTGACAGCCTGGCGTATTGACATCAAGAGCCTGCCTGAAGCCACCTCCGAAGCGCTTTACAAACTGCAAGAAAGACCAGAAATGGCTGAAGAAGCTGAGAAATTATCCGAAACCATTCAGCAGGTTGAGGGCATTCTGGTGCGCAAGGAAGAAGGCCGGCCGATCACCCCCGAAGAATATCAACTGCTGGGCCGCTTTGTTAATAAAGTGGAAACCGGTGTGGAAGACCAGCGACAGGCTGAACTGGATGCCCAGAAAGCCAAAGAGGCTGAAGTTCGCTCCCAGATCCCTGATGCTGCATTTCAAATCCCGCTCGATGACCTGTCGATCTCTCCACGCCACACCATCACACTCACAGGCGAGGGTTATTCCACAATTGGGGACCTCATGCTGCAGATGGCGCTCGATTCCGATGCCATCCTGGCAATCGATGGCCTAGGCCCCAAGACAATGGAAGATATTGTAAAGGCCCTGGACGAGTTTGAACTGCCAGAGCCTGAAGTAGAGGTCGAAGCTGAACCTGAAGCAGAGCTCGAGGTTGCAGCCGCGCCAGAAACCCCGGTTGAGGCTGAGGTTGAAGCCGAGCAAGCAGAACTCGTGGGCGAGGTTGAAGCCGCAGAACCGGCTGCAGAGCTGGAAGAAGTTCAGGAAGCGGAAGAACTTGAACCGGAACCTGTCACCTTTGAAGAAGCCATTGCAGCCAGCGAAATCACCTTCATTGAAGATGAGGAAGAAGAGGACGACCTGCAGCGCTTTGAAAAAGAGCGTGAAAAAGGTTCCAAGAAGAAGAAATACCGCCAGGTTGAATACGATCCCGATCGGGATGTCACCATTGTCCGGCGCCGCCGCAAGCGTGAAACCGGTGAATGGGATGAAGACAATTGGGAAGAATACCTGGATTAATGGACTAGCCGAGCTGCTGGCAGGAGATTAGTGGCACAGACAAAAGGGAAACACCGCCAAAAACACATTCCTCAGCGTACCTGTGTGGGCTGCCGCACTGTTCAAGAAAAGCGCAGCCTGACGCGGGTGGTGCGTTCTGCGGAGGGCGTGGTGATCGACCTGCAAGGCAAGCATGCAGGCAGGGGGGCTTACTTGCACAACTTACAATCTTGCTGGCAGCAAGGCTTGGAAGGAAGACTGGCGCATGCGCTCAAAATTGAGATCAGCGCTGAAGATATGGCCGTGCTCAAGGAATATATGAGCACATTACCACTCGGTGACAAAAGGGGGCCTTCATCATGAAGGGGCCTGCATCCAAATGAAATCTTAAGCGGATGACGGGCTGAAGCCGAGTGAGATTGTTGAAAAGGCCAGAAAAATTAAATGAGCTGAATGAGAAGCTATAAGGAGAAGTAAATGGCCGATAATGTAAAAGATAACAAATCAATCGAACTTCCGGCTAACACAACAGTACGTGATCTGGCCGAAAAGATCAATGCCAGCCCAATCGATATCATCAAAGTCTTGATGGCGAACGGGGTGATGGCCAATATTAATCAACAAATTGATTTTGATACCGCTGCTATCGTGGCGTCTGAATTCGGATTCGAGACCAGCTTGGAAGTGATTGACCAGGTGGATAAAGAAGACACTGGGCAAATTGCCCTCTGGCGCCGCCTAATTGCAGATGAAAAACAAGAAAACCTCAGCAAGCGCCCCCCGGTGGTCACGATTTTGGGGCATGTAGATCATGGGAAAACCTCCTTGCTGGATGCTATCCGCTCTACGCGTGTGGCTGCGGGTGAGGCAGGCGGGATTACCCAGCACATCAGCGCTTACCAGATTGAACATAATGACCGCACGATCACCTTTTTGGATACCCCCGGACACGCTGCCTTTACAGCCATGCGCTCCCGTGGCGCCCAGGGCGCTGATATTGTCATCCTGGTGGTGGCNNTTGATTGGTACCGTAATTGAGGCAGAACGAGACCGCTCCAGGGGAGTTATTGCTACGATCCTGGTGCAGAATGGCACCTTACACGTCGGCGATACCCTGATTGCTGGTCTGGCCCACGGTCGCATCCGCGCAATGTTCGATTTTTATGGCAATAATATCGAAGAAGCCGGGCCTTCCACGCCCGTCTCTGTCATGGGCCTGAACGATGTGCCCTCAGCCGGGGATCTGATCCGGGTAGTGGAAAGCGACAAAGAAGCCCGCATTATTGTTGCTGAAAGAGAAGAAAAGCTCAAAGATGCCCTCCAGCGT
>DNGN01000032.1 GCA_003486225.1 Chloroflexota bacterium | reverse complement strand
CCTCAAAATTTACCCCCGGAAATGTATCGTTTTTTCTACGGTCTTTCCGATTTTTTTGAGCGTCTTACATACCAATGGGGAATCTGGGTTAGCGTCCTGTTTTTGGTCATCTTTTTGGTCATCTTCATCACTTTTCTGATCCGGGTGTACGGCCAGGTAGGCCTGGTGCGCGGGGTCAACAAAGTTGCGGGAGAGCGGCCCGAGAAACTCACGCTTTCAGAGATCGCTCAGGAGATCAAACCCTTCTATTGGCGCTTGTTCGGGTTCCAGTTATTAATCTTTGCCGCCGCCCTGGTCATTGTCGGCATCTTCGTCCTAATCGTTATCGCCGGAACAGCCCTGACATTGGGCCTGGGCATCTTGTGCTTCCTACCGCTGCTCTGCTTTGTTGTCCCACTGAGTTGGGCAGTTTCCGTGGTGATCAATCAGGCCGTGGTGGCCATGCTGGTCGATGATCTCAGCATTGGCGACTCATTGTCGCGCGGTTGGGCAGTGGTACGCAGCCGGCCGGTGGATTACCTTGTGATGGGGCTGATCTTGGTCATTGGCGGGTGGATTATCACGATAATCTTCAGCCTGCCGATGCTGTTTGCCCTTGCGCCTTTATTTGCTACGGTATGGCAGGGTGCAGTAACCAACGATTGGCACAACATAATGGATGGCGTTTGGTTCATGTTGGCTTGTATGATCGGTTACTGGCCGGTGCTGTTGGTGCTGCGCGGGGTGCTGAATTCGTATATCGAATCCGCCTGGGTGCTGACCTATCTGGAAGCCTCCGGCAAAAGCCTCGAGCCCGATGCGCCAGACTCACTAGAACCCGAATTGGAGCCTGCATGACAAAACTGATCGATTCTCCGGTAATCTCACGCATTCGCCGCAACCATGGTCTTGAACATGCGGTGATCCATCTGCTCTCCAAAGCACCACCGCGCCGCATGCTGGCCGGTCACTCCGATGCCAGCGGATTTTGGATCATCGGCGAGGTGGGAACCGAAGAGCTCGCTCAGGTAGCCACAGAAGCCCTCAACCGGCTGCGCAATGGCGAGCGGGATCTGGCAGTGCATCCGAACTGCGGCACCAATTTTGCCACCTACGGCATCTTTGCCGGGATCGGGGCTTTCGCCGCATTTGCCGGGATGGGAGACAAATTCCGCCACAAACTAGAACGTCTGCCCCTGGCCGCTTTGTTCGCCACGCTGGCGCTGATCCTGTCACAACCGCTGGCCTACCGTTTGCAGCGCGAGGTGACCACTTCCGGCGACCCGCAAGGGCTAACCATTACGAGGATCTCTCGTACCCAAATCGGTGGAAGGACGGCCCATCGGGTCATCACTGAAGGATAGTATGGGCGAATCTGTTCCGGTCATTTATCTGCTGCATGGCGAGGACGACTTCGCCATCGCCGATTTCGTTCGTTCAATGATCGAAAAATTGGGCGATCCCGCGATGGCGGAGATGAACACCACCCGTTTTACCGATGGCAGCTTCAGCCTCGAGAGCCTGCAAGCCGCTGCCGCCGCGATGCCCTTCCTGACCTCGCGGCGTATCGTGCTGGTAGAAAATGCAACTCGCCGCTTTACGCAGAAAGCAGACCAGGAAAAATTCACCGACCTGCTGGAACAGCTGCCAGAAACCACAGCCCTGGTGCTGGTGGAAAACAAAACCCTCGAACCCAAACACTGGTTGATGCAGTGGGCACACCAAGCAGACAGCCGGGCTTACGTGCGCGGTTACGGCACTCCAAAAGGAGGTCAGCTGGTGGACTGGATCCGCAAATATGCGGTCCTCCAGGGCGGAGAGATCAGCCCTCAGGCTGCCGCCCTGCTGGCCGAAAGCGTTCAGGATGCCCCCCGCATGGCCGCCATGGAAGTGGATAAGCTGCTGGCCTATGTCAATTACGCCCGCCCGGTGGACATGGACGATGTGGAAATGGCGGCCGCCTTTGTCGGGGGGCAGGGGGATTACTTCACCCTGATCGATGCCATCGCTGCCCGAAACGAACGCAAAGCCATGGAAATGCTGCAGAAACTGCTGGAGGAGCAAGATCCAATCCCGCTCTTTTTCAGCCTGGTAGGCCATTTCCGCCTGGTTCTGCAAGCACGCGAGATCTATGAAGGTGGCGGGCGCGATGATACCGTCGCCAAGGTTTTAAGCATTCACCCGTTTCGCGCCAAAAAAATCGCCATGCAGGCCCGGTCTTTCCCCATGGCCTCTTGGGAACAGATTTACCTGCGCTTACAGCAATTGGATTTCGAGATCAAAACTGGCCAGATCGAAGGCGAACTGGCATTGGAAACATTAGTGTTGGAACTGACCGGGGTGAAATAGCAATCGGGCTAGGCTTTAGCCCCAATCGCAATTATGGTCACATCATCATACTGGTCGGCGTTCCCCTGGAATGCTGCCAGCTGTTGCCAGAGATCATCGCAGGCCGCCTGGGGTTCCAGCCGGCTGGTTGAGGCATAGGCTTCCATCAGACGCTGAATGCCAAACTGGTCGCCACCCTCACTGCGCACATCCAGCAGCCCATCCGTGTAAAGCAGCAGCGAGGAGCCAGGCAATAATTTAATTTTCTGCACATCGAACACCGGTTCTTCAAACAAACCCAAAGGCTGTCCCTGATGATATTGGATCAGCTGTGGTTGCTGGTTGTCCAGCATGGCGAGCGGGATTTCATGTCCCGCCCTGGCAAAACAGAAGGTCTTCTCTTTTATATCCACAACCCCATAAATCGCGGTGACAAAAAGACCTGAGCGGTTGATCTCCAGGATATGTTGGTTGACCCTATGCAGCACCTGCTCTGGATCCGGCTGGCGACAGGCTTCGGCATAGATCAGGGCATGGGTCTGGGCCATCACGAGTGAAGACGGGACTCCCTTATCCGCCACATCGCCAATCATCAGCCCATACGTGGATTCTCCAAGCGGGAAAATATCGAAAAAATCACCTCCCACCGCCCTGGCAGGCTGCAAATAGGCCCCAAACAGTATCTCATCCAGCGCAGGGATTATTTCAGGCAAAATACTTTTCTGGATCTCTTTGGCAACCTGCAATTCCTTCTCAAGACGTTCTTTGATAATGATTTGCTCCTGAGCCTCTTTCAGATCATGATAAGCCTTGGTGAGTTCCTGGTTCTTTTCCTGCAGGTCTGCAATCGTGGATTCATGGGCATTGGTCAGGCGTTTGCTGAGCTCGCGCACCATCTCATAGGCCAGTAATGGATTCTGATGGATGACTGATTCGAAATCTTTGCGCGAGAGCTGCCACACCTTCGCCCCGATGGAGGTGCTGACACTTGCCATGCGCAGCCCGGCAGGATTGATCAGGCTGAGCTCTCCAATAAACTCTCCTTGTTTGCGGACAGCGATCAGGCGTTCGTTTGGTGTCCCAACCGCTTTGATGACCTCCAGTTCGCCTTCCACCACGACATAGAAATAATCGCCGATATCCCCTTCAGAAAAGAGAGTCGTCCCGGCCGGGATCTCCAGCTTTGTCATTTGCGCCGCAAGTTTTTCCAGATCAGCCAAAGGCAAATTATGAAATAAATGAACTTTAGTGAGAAATTTTGGGTCCATACAGTCACCACTTGTGTGCAGATTGCTGCACATGCGATTATGCGCGATCAATTTTTTGTTGGTATTCCTGCAGAATTTCCTGGTGCCAGGGGACATTTTCAATGAAAGACTGGCGCAGTTCATCGTCCTGAATTTTGGCCGCTTGCTGTTCTAAAGTTGTGCGAATCTCTTCCAGGAAAGGCTGTGCCCGGGAATCACCCAGGGCTTTCAGCACTTTATAGCAAACAAGCTTTACAAAATTGGGGTGGTCGATGCCTTCCAACGTACCCCCCTGTGCCAGGTGATCCAGGATCTGGGCAGCTGATTTTTCGGCTGCAGGCAGATCGGACTGAAGCAAACCAATCAGTGCCAGGCCTGCCATCGGTTCACAGCACAGGTTGGTCTGCTCCATACCCTGCCGGATCTCAAGGGCATCTTCAAATGCCTTTTTGGCTTGTGGAAGCATGCCCAGGCCTGTCAGGGCATGGCCAAGAACCGTAAGCCCAACCGCTTCATCCGAGCGGTACTGCAGCTCACGGGAAAAAGCCAGGCCTTCTTCAGCATAAGTTTTGGCCAGCGAGTAATCACCCTCTACCCCCGCAAAAAGGCTCAGGTTTAATAGAACGGCTGCCTTTCCATGCCCGTCTCCGATTTCATTCATGATGCGATGACTTTTAGCAAGAAATTCTCTCGAAGCAGGAAAATCGCCCATGATGCCTGCCAGCCAACCCAAATTAAGGGTCAAAATCCCTTCCCCCATCCTTGCACCGATCTTTTGAGCGAGTGTCAGGGCATTCCGGTAGTAGTATAACGCCGAAGAATAATCTCCTTGCTCGCTGGCGAAAACGCCCAGGTTGTTCAGGGTCTGGGCTTGCGCCAACAGATTACCCTGACCTTGGGAAATGCTGAGACATTCTTCAAGATAAGACCTGGCCTGCTGAAAATTCGCCAGACCCATCTCAACCAGACTGAGGGTATTGAGAGTAGAACATTCTCCGCGTAAGTCTTCATTCTTTTGGGTCAAGTCTCGGGCCTGGAACAATATCTTGCGGGCATTTTCATAATCCCCTGATAAGCGTAACACATCTGCCCACCAGATATTGATCGAGACGATCAGTTCTGGGCGCTGCGCTTTCTCGGCTAGGGCAATTGCTGCCGGTATATCTCCCAAGATCTTTTTCGGCTCGCTCGTGCTGCCGCTCAGCATAATTTGCCGCACAGCGACTTCGGATAAATAGTGGAGATTGTCAATCTTCTCGGCCAGCACTCGTGCGCGCTCAATATCCCTCTTCTGCTCTTCCCGGCGGCCTAAAATGTTATTAACCCTCTCACGTTCCAATAGAATGGAAACCTGGGTTGTCAGATCTTTTGCTTCCGTGTGCTGCAGCGCCCTGCCGAGGTAATCGATGGCAGCTTGGTTCTGGTAATTTTCGAAGGCCAAATTTCCTGCCTTGCGCAGATAAAGGCCGGCTTTTTCTCTCAGCTTGCCCAGTTCTGCGTGATGAGCCAGCTGATAGTAATGCGGCTTCAGGTCTTCTTCGTAGATTCCTTCCAGCGCGTTTGCCGCATCCGCATGTAACTTCTGTCGCCGGGTATAAATCTGCATCTGGTAAGCCGATTCCTTCAGCAGGTTGCTCCTAAACAGGTATTTCCCCGGATTGATCTGCGTCCAAACGGCGGCTTTTTCAAGATACCTGATCCTGTCATTCGTGATCTGGTCATCCCCGGCCATGCGCAGCAAGACCGATTTGTCAAATTCTCTTCCCAGGACGGCCGCCTTCTGCACCAAGTCTTTTACCTCTCCTGGGAACTGGTCAATGCGCGCCACCAGCAACGACCGGACATCGGTTGGGGTCGGCAGTTCCTCTGCCGCCTTGAGCTTCCATTGACCTTGCTTCTCTTCCAGCAATTCTTCTTCTTCAAGATAATGCAGAATTTGTTCCGCATAGAAAGGGTTGCCTTCCGAAAGTGAGGAAAAATATTTCGCCAGGTTTTCTTCCACCGGGGCTTGCAGATACGCCTCCGTCAGTCGGGTGATCTCCTGATCAACCAGCGGCTTCAGCTTCATGCTCTGCTGGGAAATATCCGGCCCCAGGGGCTGCTCTTCATCGTGAATCCGTGAAGTGCAGATCAGTGCAACAGGGTATATCTTAGTCTGGTCTGCCAGCAAGGCGCGGTTCAATTGGGATAGGACTCTTCTCGAGTCTTCGTCAATCCACTGAATATCTTCGAGGTGCATGACAACCGGCTGCCTGAGACTCTCCGCTTTGATCAGCGAGATCAGGCCAATGATGGTGTTCTCATATCTGCTCTCAGGATCCAATTGTTCATACAGCGAGTCTTGCCAAAATAAATTGACCAGAGCGGCCAAAAATGAACGGGTCCGGTCTAGTTCTCCAGATAGCTCTGGGTCTGGTACTTCATGAATCAGCTGGTCCAGGACCTGGTTGAAGGCTCGTTTATTCCTGGCTTCAACCTGGGTCTCTGAAATACCAAAATAACGTCTGAGCCAGTATCGGAATGGGTTGAACGAATCGCGCAGCATCTGGTCGGTATGGCATAGTGCGATGGTCGCGTCGTGCTGCTGAAAAATTTCGGATTCGTGCAGGAATTCATACACCAAACGGCTCTTTCCAATACCTGCATCGCCAGTAATAATCATGGCCCCAGGGTAGGAAGGCTGCCAGAGCGGTGCAATATATTCTGTCAGGATTGCCTTGTCCTGTTCCCGGCCTATAAAGGGGCCCTTGTAGTAGGGCTCCTGGGATTCTTTGCGTTCGTAGAGCGCATAAACCTTTTGTTTTTCTTCGAACCCCTTGAGCGCTAGTTCGTCAATGTACTCAACATCAAAGTAATGGGCCACCCTTTTGGCAATCGCTTCATCAATCCAAACTTCACCCCTGGGTGCGGCTGTCATAAATCGGGCAGCCAGATTGACACCACGGCCATAGCAGGTATATTCTTCCCGCAGCGGAGCACCGATAAAACCTGCATGGGCAATCTGGTATGTGATCCCGGCCTTAATCGGGATGCTGGTTTCAGTCTGCAGGCTCAGGATGAAGTTCAGGGCGCGGCCGATATCATTCTCGTAGGCCATTGGCGCTCCCCAGAACAACAGCAGGTGAGACCCTTTGTCGCCAAAATCGATCCGGTTGAGCAAGCCTCCATACTGATCTTGGAGATTGAAGATATACTGAATAAAAATTGAGAGCTGTTCTTCGGTGCGGACGGTAGGCAGGTTGATGAACATGTTGACCGTTTGACGAAATTCCCCGCTGGAGGTTTGGGTGATCAAATCCTGCGGGTAAAACAAACCAGCAACTTCCAAATCAACCTGCTCATGCTGGGTTATCTCGCCTGGCGGGAGCAGATCATTGACCTCCGTGACCCGGAAGTATTCAGAAACATCCTCACACTGGATATTTGCCAGCAACAGGGTGCGGGTATCTACATCGATGATCGTCTGGCCCGCCTCCGCCAGGCTTTCAGCTTCGGCACAATTTTCTACCGCGTCGCCGCGAAAATAGTATATGGCCCGGTTTGCATCATCCGAGTCCACTATTCCCCAAGACACCCCACCGCACGCCAATCCCACCCGGGTAGAAATATCGACCTGGGTGCCAGTGATCTGGAGCTTTTGTTCTTTGATACGGGTTTGGATTTCCCAGGCAGCCGAGAGTGCATGCTGGGCGGCAGTTGCACTTTCCTGATCCAGGGGGAATAAAGCGGTAAAAGCATCCCCTGCAAATGTGGCGATGAAACCTTGATGAGCGTAAACACTGTTGACCAATGGGGCAAAGACCTCACGCATGCCGTTGGCCAGGATCTCCGCTCCATGCTGTCCCAACTGCATCAGGTCGTTGGTCATTCGTGAGAAACCGGAAATGTCAACGAAAAGCCCAATCGCACGGAATTCACCGTTCCGTTGGCCCGCTCGGTATTCTCGGATGATCTTTTGTGGTACTAATACATGCACACCAGGACACCTTAAAAACTAAAATTTTAGCAGCATGTCACGCGCCTGTTTTTCGGCCTACGCCAATGCGCAGGCCTTTTACACGCAGGTTGGCAGGGAAATTTTAGCGTGAAGTATCTCCTCCCCATCCCATTGGCGGATCTTTGATCCATTTTTTCAGGGTGACAGTTGCCTTGTTCTTTTCAAGATCGATAACCTGGTCCTTGAACTTAATCCATTTCTTTTTATTCTTGTCGTAATAGACCAAAGAAAGCTTCGCTTTGGAGTTTTCTTTTACCCAGTTATCTTGCAAGACGAATGCAGGAATAGGGACTTCAAAAGTAATGCCTTCGTTCTGAAATGTATCGCTCTGGTTTGCAACTTTTTTGTGATCTTTGCCTTTCTGGAACACATACACATCTGCTACAACCCAAACTTTAGCAAAACCGGTTATGTTTTTTGCTTCTGCTGGCGGTTCACTGACGACATCCAGGGCATCATCAAAGATCTGTACTGAGATGTTTCCATGCGAGAGCGTTACTTTGCGTTGCATACTGTCCTCCTAATCTAATTAATGGGATGAGCTGTTCCCTGAATAAGATTTACACTCGTAAATATAATAACCCATTTTTATGAAATAGAAACGTTATTGGATAAGAGTTCTCTATATTTATGATATCCGAGATTAGCTGCCGACCTGGTTCCAAAGAATTAGGCGGTAGGGCTTAAGTTGATACTAAATCTAGTGTGGATGATCGCCACCCCAGCCAAGCGGCGGATCTTTTATCCAGCTTTTTAGTGAGACCACAGCAACCGAATTCAAGATTCTGACATCTTCATCCGCAAAGGCAACCCACAATTTTTTATGCTTATCGTAATAAAGCAGCTTCAAGGTACTGGGGACGAACTCTTTTCGAATACTGTCTGGGATGTCTACCACCAGGGTGATGATGGAACCTTTGAAATCATCGACCTGGTACTCAGGATCATAGGGGTTTCGGTTCTTCTGAAAAATGAAAATATCGGCCACGCGTTTGAGACCCTCGAGATTTAATTTTGGGTCAATATCAGAAGAAGTTGGTATAACCGGCTCTTCGTGTAGATCTTTTATCAAGATATCGAATTCAGGGATGGGATTGAAGATATGAACTGGCCCATGGATATAAAGCGGCCCCTTTTGTTTCATCATTTCCTCCTTAAAAAAATAGTCAACTCTGGCAACCATGAGAGCTGAAAGGTACATTCATATTACCCGATTTTGATACAGCAAGTCCAGAGGTACTCGAGAAAATGCAAACGGGCAGGGANNGTTATCAAACCAGAGCATACCAGAGAGCATGGCTATACCTCCTGCATTATAAAGCGGAAAGATCTTCAGATTGCAGCATCCAGATCTTGAAAGAATGCCCGCTGGTGCGCACAAAATACTGTGCACCAGGTTTAAGATCTGAAAGATAGCTGCGGCTGAGACCTGAAAGATAGCG
>DNGN01000067.1 GCA_003486225.1 Chloroflexota bacterium | reverse complement strand
CGGGGCGCGTTCAGCCTGGATCACCGATGAGGTCGGGGTGGAAAGTGCTGGAAAGCAATTTATGAGAGCCCAGCAAATCTACCATATCGGCAGTTTGCTCGGGATTGTCCTGGCAGTCCCAATCGCCCGCAATTCTCTCCAACTGCCTTATTTCATTGGTGGAGGATTGTTTGTAATATTCGCAATCTTCCTCATTTTATATATGCCCGAGAAAGGATTCACACCCACCCCAAAAGAAGAGCGCCAGACCTTCGGACATTTTTTCAGCACGATGCGCTCTGGTTTTAACACCATGCGCAGCCGCACAACCTTGATATGGTTTTCCCTGATTGCCTTATTCGTAGGTTTGTACAGCGAGGGTTGGGATCGCCTGACTGAACCGCATTTGCTGGCAAATTACGCTTTTCCAGACCTGCTGGGCATGACAATGGGACCCGTGGAATGGTTTGCCGTTTTGAATGTGGCAAGCAGTTTATTGGTGATTGCAGCCAACCAGGCGGCCAGCCGCAGTGCAGATACAGGTGCCCCGCTCCAGCTGGCCCGAATTCTTCAAGGCTTATACGCCCTTATGGTAATCAGCATGGTAGGTTTTGCCCTGACCGGCAATTTCTGGGGGGCAATTGGTTGTATGCTGTTCTTTGACACGCTGCGCGGCGTAACATCTCCTCTCTCGCAAGCTTTCATCAACCACTTTGTCGACTCTAAATTCCGGGCAACCGTCCTCTCAATGACCGGGCAGATCGATGCTTTTGGACAGATGACCGGCGGACCGATTATCGGGTTGGTTGGGCGGCTGTATTCCTTGCGGGCAGCCATCCTGACCTCTGCAGCCATTCTGATGCCGAGCGTTCCCTTGTTCAGTTTGCTGCTGAAAGCAGAGAGAAATGTAAGCAAAACCCCTGTTGAAGTGTAAAGAATAAGCCTGAATTGAGCAGGATTACTCAAACACAGCAATGATAAAACCACTAACTTTCCTCGGACAAACCCTCACCATCACCATTGACCGGCCATTAGGCTCGCACCACCCACAGCATGGTTTCATCTATTCCGTCAACTACGGCTATCTGCCTGGAGTGATCGGGGAAGATGGTGAAGAACTGGATGCGTACCTGCTGGGGATTTTTGAACCGGTGCAAAAGTTCAGTGGGGTGTGCATTGCCGTGATCCACCGGCTGGACGATGAGGATCACAAATTGGTCGTTGCACCTACCGGCGCCAGCTATTCCAGGGAGCAGATCCGCGCCCTGACGGAATTCCAGGAACGTTATTTCAAATCAGAAATCTTCACCTGAAGTTCCAATACAGCCTGGCTTTTTAACGCAAAAGGACCGCTAGCTCATTAAACCCCTTCTCAGCAGCCATCTCGGCCGGTGTGCGGCCGTCTGAGCTTTTAACCGTCCGATCCGCCCCAACCTGCAGCAAAAACTCCACCAGCGGCAGGTTCCCATGATCTGCAGCCTGGTGCAGGGGCGTCCAGCCGCCTTGCTGGGATACATTCACCTGGGCACCGTAAGCTACCAGCAGGCGTACACTGGCCAGCGCATCAGCAGGATTTCGGATGGCGGCCGCACTATGTATCGGGCGGACCGCCATCGAATTTTGGGCTGCCAGATTAGGGTCTGCACCCTGCTCCAGCAGCCATTCCTGTACCGCATGCTGGCTAAAAAATGTGGCTAAACCTAAAGCAGTAAAGCCATCGGGTGAGAAAGCATCCAGCCAACTTGAATCTTCTGAGAGCATTCCCTGAAGGACAAATATTTCGCCCAGTGCGGCCGCTTCCCAAAAATTGATTGACTCCATCTGGCTGCGTAAAAACTCGGCAATTTCAGCCTGACCATAGTAAACCGCTAACATGACCGGCCGGATCCCACTGGCATTGCGGATGAGGACCAGCTCGGGGTTAGCGGCCAGCAAACTTTCGATCACCGAGCGCTCACCTTTTATTACTGCTTCAAATATCTCCATGCTTTTTATATTTTCTAAACCAGATATTCTTCCAGCGGTTTTCTGGCGGTTACCTTTCCGCTGAACATTTCGGGAATCTCCGAGCCCCCCAATTCCTCAATCGGAACCACTTTGATCTCATCCTCAGCTCTGACCACGACACTTTTACCGGCCAGAACTTCATCAATCTTATCTTCTAAACCGACATTGGTCAATTCAGTTGCAACATCCGGTTTTGGCATATAGACACGCTCCACGTTTACATCTTCAAAACCTGCCGCCTTAATTGCCGCGATATATTCAGCCTCCGTTAACGCCCCACTCACACAGGCCGCCCAGGCTTGCATATCCTTCAACAGATTATCTGGCAGCGGCTTATCGCTCATGATATCACTGACGGCCAGCCTGCCGCCCGGCTTGAGGACGCGGAACGCCTCGCGGAAGACCTGTGCCTTATCCGGGCTGAGGTTGATGACACAGTTCGAGATGATCACATCCACGCTGCGATCCGCCACCGGGAGATGTTCGATTTCACCAAGGCGGAACTCGACATTTTCAATCCCGTGTTTGGCTTTGTTGCGGCGGGAGAGATCGATCATCTCAGCCGTCATATCGACCCCGATCACATAACCACTATCCCCAACGCGTTTGGCAGCCAGGAAGCAATCAATCCCTCCGCCGGAACCCAGGTCGAGGACGACCTGTCCAGGCTGCAGGGAAGCCAGGGTGACCGGATCACCACAGCCTAAAGAGATCCCGGTAACATCCTCAGGGAGATCAGCCGCATCCGGTGCATCATACATCTGGGCAACCCGGTCAGCACTGCTGCTGGATGAGCAACCGCAGCCGCAGTCTGAACCCGATTGCGGCTCAAAGGTGGCAGCATACTGCCCGTAGCGCTTGCGCACTTCTTTATGAACATTGATTTCTTCTTTTGAAATAGTCATTTTTCTATACTCCTAGAATGTTGAAACTTAGCAGCAAGTGGAGCGGCTGATCGGGAAGCAAGCAGCTGTGAAGGAATACTCGGTCTGCTCTTCATCTCCGCTCTCAATTGCTTGAAGTTCTTTTAGCAGGGCATCAAGCTTTTCTTCCAACACCTTCAGTTGGGTTGGGGTCACCTGCACTTTTGCCTGGGCAATCACCACGGCAGCTTGCCCGGATTGCCGTAGGGCTTCATCGTCAAAGTGATCTCGGGCATCCACCAGGCAGGCTTGGATCGTGTTCATGACCACGTTCTTAACCTCGGTATTGGCCGCATCGTCTTCTAGACTGCCCAGCATGGCATGATCGACAATGATCTTGCGGGCCACTGTCTGATACGTTTTCTCCACCGTGCCGCGGATTTGCTTGGTGTCGACAATGTCCAGAAATCCGTTCTGCTCCAACAAATCCACATGATGGTATAAGCGGGTTGGTTTTTCCCCCATCTGCTCGGCAACCTGTTTTACCGTGGCAGGGTTACAGCAAAAAGCCTGCAGTAAGCTCTGGCGCAATGGGTCGGCAAAAATTTTCAGTTTTTCTACCGTATCAATGACAAGTGTGTCTTCCATGTTTTGTCTCCTGACATCCATTATAAAATATTTTTTGAATAATGAAAATATTTTTAATATTAGAATTTCATTAATTATAATCTATTTTTCGCCCATTTTCCATGGTGGGAATAAAAAAAGAGCATCTGCCCTGCACATGTACAGGAGAGATGCTCTCAAGCTGGGAAGAATTTTGCTACGGGTAAATTGTAAAGTTCACAATTACCGAGCTGCCTTGATTACCAGCTGCATCATAGGCAATGGCCTGAAGCTGGTAATCACCAGTTGGGTAAGGCCCACCCTCAATGATACAGGTATCCTGATTATTGCAAGTTCCCAGCAGCACACTACTGGAACGAACCTTGGCAAGGTAGACCTCGATCTTGGTTACCTTAACGTTATCGGAAGCATTGGCGGTGAAGGTGACCTTTTGCCTGCCAGTCGGTTCTCCCCGGTTATTAGGCGAATAACTTACCTCGACAGAAGGAGCCCGCGTATCTTCACGCGCCACCACGATCGCAACCCAAAAAGCCGTATTGCCTTGCTCACCCAGGCCAAACAGCACGCCCTGCTCATTCATGACCATCCAGCGGCCACGGTAGGTGCCAGGCTGAGATGGAGCAGTCAGGTCAACGTTGAATGTTATATTTTCTCCCGGTTGAACTTGTTTGGTCAGCGGTACATGATTGGGGCCAGCCATCTGTTCACCATCATAAAAACTAAGCACGTAGCGTGGTGTCCAGGTGCAGGTACCCGCATTCCGCAACGTCCAGGTCTTGGTGAAGGCTGTCCCGGGCTTGAATACCGTCCCGTCCAGGATTGTCTCGCTGACAAACGCTGCCCGATCGGTGCAGGCTTCCGGGGTAGCGGTCGGGGCCTGCACAGCTGTGGTGGCAGTCGGAGTTGGTTCCTCGATGGTTGCAGGTGTTGCTTCTGGTCCGGTCGGTGCTACCTCTTCCTCCCCACTGATAATCACATCCGTATAAGCGTAATCGCTCCAGTCACCGTTGACGCTCAAAGCTCGCACCTGCAAGGTGTAAACACCAGGCAAATTTGCCAGCCAGCTGAAAGCAGCTGTTACCAGCGTTTCTCCCTGGCCGGCCACTTGGGTGCCGAGCACCTGCCCTCCCGATAGGGAGAGTTCAACTTCACCAACTCCTGTTTTATCGGCTGCATGAGCCACCACCTGGATGCTCCCCGGTGCGAAGACCGTCCCGGGCAGGGGAGCATCAAACCATACCTGCGGCAGGGAGAATCCTGCCGCTTCCTCTGGCACAGCAGTTGGCGCACAGGCGGCCAATACAAGACTGACTGCCAGGAGCAAGATCCATGGGGTAAATCTTTGTCTTTTCATTGCCGGTTCTCCCTTACTGCCCAAGCGGATAATACTGGATTTCCAGTTCAAAATTCTGCAGNNATGATAGTCCACAAAGTCAGTCACATTGACCTCGCTCTTGTAGGAGCCAAAAACGGGCAGGGATTGAATTGGGTTCTCAAAAAATGTGAGCGCAGGATACCCACCATCAAGCGCAGTAGCAGAGTTCCAGCTGGCCCACTCACCGGTGCCTGTCACCCACCCCACTTGCAAGCCGCATAATGGTTTAAGGTTGGTGGCTTCTTCATAGCCAGATGCAAAATCCTTGAAAATCGTGGATCCTTTTTCAAACTTCAGGGTCGCTTTCTGCAGGGAAAACCCATTGACCTGATTATAGAACTGCGTNNAAGCCCTGCCGCAGGGTCTGTTGGCGGCATAACGCACTGGTACAGGCTGGTTTGTCGTTGAGTAATGAGATTGGTCGGTTTCAGCACCATCACCTTCGGCGGGTTCTTTTGATTGGGGCAGTAGGTATTGCTGGGCGCTGACTCGATCTGCCCAATCACCGTATCAACAGATGCTGTGACATAAAAACACTGATTGCCGCCCCAGGCAAGCGGTGTAACAATCCCAGTATCATAGGTGCTAGACAGCGGTGAAGGATTGTTTACCATGTACAGATTGAATTTAGGATAGGCATCCTCTACGCTCAACCAGGGACAATCTTCGCCGCTCCCCCAACAGGTGCCTTCCACCCAGTCCCAGATCAGGAGATATTCTTCCTTGATCTGTTTATCCATCAGTTGCTGGCAGCCCTTACCCACATCAATGTGATTGTCACACACAAATGCATCTTCTGCCTCGCGCAGGTTGATCGGTGAAGGGACTTTTTTACCGGCAAGATTTGTGAAGACGTTGCTCATCTGGACTCCCTCCGACTGCCCGTCACCAGGTTTAGTATTAAGCATCGGCAGCGGGGGCAGGCTGAAGCTGAAATTTTCCCCCACCAGTGTGACTGGTTCTGCACTCATTTGGACTTCAGCTTTACCTAGGTATGAAAGGGAGAAATTGCCAATAGTACCTCCCCCCCAGCCCCAACATTCCATGACCAATACCGGCGGTGGGTCAACGATCATCATATTTAGGCCAAAATTATCTTTGCCGGGCTTGAAGAATTCAAACTCCTGGCTGGGCAGGCGCTTCCATTCCCCCGGTGTGGTGGAATAATAACAGTAGCCGTTGTCTACAGGCTCCGTAGTCTCAAATTCCGTTTTCACTTCAAGCAGCTCACCGATCTGCTCAGTTTGTCCGCCAGTCAGACAGCTTTCATCATACTTGACTGCGATTGGGGCACTGCTGGACTCGCCCAAAGCATTGAACGCGCTGACATAATAATACGCAGCCAGACCACTGAGCGTGTCCGTATATTCGACCGGTTTTTGGGCAGACCCCACCGGTCCCAGAACAGCAATTTTGGTAAACGCAAGGTCCTGCTGAAAATCGAATACCCATCGGTAAACAAAGAAACCATCTTCGTCATCCGATTGTGGCACAATCGTGAGCTTCACCTGGTTGCAGTTCTCTATGCTCCCCCACAATTTTGGCGAAAAAGGTGGCGCAGCCGGTGTCCCGCCCAGCTTGGTCAACTCCTTCAGCTTGTAGATAATTGGATTTGGTGGATAGGTCGGATCCTGCGGAGGTTCTCCCAAGGTTGGCGGTCCCTCCTGCGGAGGGCTTGGTGGCGCTTCCGCTGGCGGGGGCAGTTGCACTATTTGCCCATCGCCCAACGGCGCGCCCGGTTCCAATCCGGGGTTAACAGCGGCAATTTCTTCCTCGTCCATTTCCAGGAATTCAGCCACCGATTTAAGTGTGTCACCAGCTGAGGTGGTAAATTCAACCAGTGGGGTGACGGTTTTTATCGTCACCAGCGCCACACTGGACTGCCCGGTATATCCCTGGGCATCTTTGGCCCGCGCCATCAGTGCATGCAATCCAGGCACTGGAGAATTCCATGGAAGGCTGGTATTGGCTGCCATCGGAAACTGCTGTGAGACTGCCTGGGCATCCAGAAGCTGGCCGTTGTCCCAAATTTCCACCGATACAACATTGTTGGGACTGGTGGCGTACACCTGGATTGAAATTGATGATTGGGAATCAAAAAACACGCCATTCAGCGGGTTTACGATCTGCACCGAGACAGGTGAGTTTGGGATCTGTTCCTCAACAGGTGG
>DNGN01000230.1 GCA_003486225.1 Chloroflexota bacterium | reverse complement strand
GATCTTCACCCGGCGATAGCCCAACTCCAGGTAATTGGCGGCCGTCTCCACCAGCTCCTGGGGGGAGGACTTGATCCCGATCGAAACGCCCACCTCCACCTGATCCCGGATACCACCTAACATCTCGCGCAACGATTTGCCTTGCTGTTTGCCGAACACATCCCACAGGGCCATCTCGATTCCTGCTTTTGCCATCTGGTGGCCGCGCACCCATTTCACCATCTCCTGGAACTGAGCCGGATGGGCAATCTCCTGGCCCCATAAAGCCGGGATCAGGTAATGCTCCATGATGTGCCAGGCAGTGCCATAATTCTCGTAAGAATATCCCGGGTTACGGTCGGCCACACATTCGCCGTAACCCACCACACCCCCAGCCATAGCTTCCACCAGGATACAGTCACGATGAGTGATGCGCTCAAAAGATGTCTCGAAGGGAGATTTTAACTTCATACGCAGATGGTACAGATTGAGGCCTTCTAACTGCATCTTAAACCCCCATCGTTGCTTCACCATGTGATAAAAGGTAAAACCCGCGTGGGTCTTTGCCAGGCATAAATATAAAGTCTGTGATCAAATACCCATGGCTGAAAAACAATTCAAACACTACCCTGGAGTACATGCGCCATTCATAGGCCAGCTCCAAATCCGCAGCTTTGATCGCCTGGAAATTTGCCGGAATTTCAAATAAGGTCATTTTCGGGCGAGTGTCCGGGTTTTCCAATGTATCCATGCTGTCCTGGTATGGAGCAGGAAAGTCTGCATCGTTCAATCGGATCTGGTTGATAATGGTTACATCCGCTGCCAGGTAATGAGCCAGGCTGAGGCGGNNTTGGCTCCCACTCCGGAATCGCGGTAGTCAGGGTGCACCCCCATCATATGCGAGCAATGTTTAATCTGACCCTGATCCCCTTTGTGATCGACACCCAGGAAACCAAAAACAAACCCAACCAGCTTTTCTTCATCGTAAGCCCCGATCAATAAGCCGTCATTCTGGGCGATCGTCATCAGCATATGCATCGGGACAACCTCTGTCTCGCTTCCCGTCCAAACCAGCCTCTGAAGCTCCTCCACCGGCCTGATCTCTTCAGCATTCTTTAATGCCTTGAGTACAATTGAATCTGAGTCTTTTGTCATGGTTAATTTTGTTGCAGTCCAAGGTTTACATTGACGAGGGGTCATCTGCCATTCACGATAATTGATTATATCAATATAAATAACTAAAATTGCCACCTGATGCCAGGAAGGGATTACAGATCAAAAATCAAGAAACTAACGTTCAGATAGATTTGATGACAACTTGGGTTAAATAAAAAACACCCGGCCGTGATATTCAGCCGGATGTTCTATCCATCTCCACAGGACGGGCGCTATTTCAGGTCCAGCTTGAGCTGCTCCTTTCCTGTGAATGCCTGAAGGACCAAGCGCAGCAGCAGGAATGATTGTACGATCATACTGATGATCAGGTACCAGTTGAAGAAGGTGTTCCAGGTATCCTGGGTGGATTCAAACCAGGCCACCGAGGAGGACAACGGGGTGTGCTGTGCCAGGTAAGCTGGGTTGAGACCAAAGACATCCGGCCCGGCCCACAAGGCAAACAGCAGCAGCAGGCCAAAAACCTTTACCCCGACCGCGATCCAGCGCATCCTCGTGTCCCAGAAGGACTGGCCAGCCAGGGCGACCTCAAAGGCCAGCTTGGTCAGGAAGTAAGCCACCACCCAGGGCAGGTAGACATTGAAAGCCTCAGAAAGCACCGGCACAAAGCTCCAGACCCCGTTGCGGTTGATGCCAAACCCGACCCACTGCGGGAACACAGAGAGTAAAATGATCATCCCGGCCAGGAAGACCGCATCTGCCCACAATTCGCCCGGTTTGATAGCCTGCTTGCGCTTATCCGGTTTCAGTCCGCTGGGGTCCCAGGTGCGTTCCATTTCCTTGAACGGCCAGCGCAGCCATTCTGCGGGGGTCGTGCGTTCCAGCAGGGCAAAAGCGAACACCAGTATGCCGAAAACTTGGAAGGCCTTGTCAAAAAAAGTATCCACAACAGTCAGGAAATTGTTTCCGGGTTCGCCACCAGGCAAGATCGATCCAACAATAAACTGCAGGATGAACAATGCCATCGTGAAGAATAAGGCCGGCTTGAAGAGCGGGAAAATGGCTGGGCCGATCAGGGTATTATCCTGATGGTAGTTTTCGGCAAAGGTGATCGGAGGCCCAAATTCCTTGAGCACCTCGATCGCCATCGCCTCATCTGGCTGCTGGCCGGATGCGGCACTCTTATCGTCCATCGAGTCTTGCAGCAGGGACAGAATCTCGATCTGGATATCCTTGCGCTTGCGGCGGGGCAGGTAACGGCCAACTTCGACCGCATACTGGCTGAACAATTCGGTGAAATCATACATCTCACTCATGATAAAACTCCTTGCAGTACTTGAACCAGGGCACCCCATTCGGTTTTAAGGTCCGCCAGGACAGACACCCCGGTCTCATTGATCCGGTAGTATTTTCTTGGCCGCGGGTCATCCACAACCCAATCGCTTTCCAGCAGCTTGCGTTCTTCCAGACGGCGCAAGAGGGGATACAGCGTCCCCTGATCCACATCAAAGCCTTTCTCGCCCAATAGCTTGATCAGCGAGTAACCATACTGGGGCTCATCGAGCTGGCTCAAAACGGCCATCACAATCAGGCCTCTCCTCAATTCCTGCAGATATGGATCGAGCAGTTCCTGATATTTTTTATCCTCGGTCATGATACTTCCTTTCCTGCGGCCTTGAGCAGAGAGGTTTATTATCTCTGGGCTGCGTACAGGCTACACTTTTTCATTCAATGTGTTGAACATATTATACTATTTTATACACAGTAATGTCAATAAAATTATATTAATGTATAATTAATGCCATTGGATAACATTTATGCTGTTAGAATTTCCTAAGAACCCGTAAAACCGAATTGATCTAAGGCAATAACTCGGGTACAATCTCTGCGGGAGCCTGCTCCCATTTTGATTGAATCAATGCTGACCTCCGGCCTGATAAGCCTGAAGCAAAGGAACACTTATGGCAAAACCGCCTACCCGAGACCGGGTAAACCCCGAAAAGATCAATACCACCCCGCTGCGCCGGCCGGAATGGATCCGGGTGCGCGCCCCGATGGGTGAGAAATACGAAGAACTCAAGACCCTGATGCGCAGCAAGGAACTGCACACCGTATGCGAAGAAGCCATGTGCCCCAATATGGGCGAATGCTGGGGATCGGGTACGGCGACGTTCTTGATGCTGGGTGATGTCTGCACCCGCACCTGCGGTTTCTGCGACATCAAGCATGGCAAGCCGGGCAGCCTGGACTGGAAAGAACCCTTGCGGATCGCTCAGGCGGTCAGGAACATGAAGCTCCGGCATGCCGTCATCACCAGTGTCAACCGCGACGACCGCAAGGACGGCGGAGCGCCGATCTTTGCCATGGTCATCAAAGCCATCCGCAAGGCCCAACCGGGCTGTTCAATTGAAGTCCTGATCCCAGACTTCAAGGGCAGTGTGGAGGCCCTGCAGATCGTGATGGAAGCCCGCCCAGAGATCCTTAACCACAATGTGGAAACTGTGCCGCGGCTTTTCAAGCAGGTGCAGCCGCAAGACAACTACCAATGGGCGGCCGCTACCCTGACCAACGCCAAAAAGATCGATCCCGAAGTGCTCACCAAATCCGGCATCATGGTCGGTCTGGGTGAAACCATCGAAGAGGTCAAAGAGGTCATGCGCGACCAGCGCTCCTGGGGAGTGGATATCCTGACCATCGGCCAATACCTCCAACCCAGCAAAAAACACCTCCCTATTCAGCGCTATTACACTCCGGAGGAATTCGAGCACCTCAAAGAATACGGCTTGGGGATTGGCTTCCAGTGGGTGGAAAGCGGCCCGCTGGTGCGCTCCTCGTACCATGCCGCCGACCAGGTACGCGCGCTGAGCATCGTTCACCGCAAACTTTACGGCAACAGCTAAGCCCCACCCACCATAATAGTACCAATGGCACCCTTGGAAGTCCTTCCAGGGGTGCTTTTTTGTCCTTCAATGGGACTTAAGGCCCGTTTTCCAATTCAGATCAGTATTTTATACTGGCACTATAGTAACAAGACGAACATAAAAAAATTGGAGGATGATCATGTCTGAAAACGTTCAACCCGTTCCCAAAAGCGGCAGCAAGAACCTCTTGGTGGTGCTGCTGGTTGTAATAGTCCTTGCCATCATCGGAGTCACAGCCTTCTTCCTGCTGGGGTCTGGCACCAGCTTGCTGAGCGGCAGCCTGCTGGGCAGCAGCGAGGTTCCACAGGCTCAATTCGTGGTAAGCATGAATAAACTTGTCCTGCGCCCACAGGATATGAGCGTTGCCTATCAAATCACACCCGGCGGTGACCTGAATATGTCGAACGCCCAATTATCAAATAATCTTGGGGGCGCATTTGCCAAGCCGCTGATCCTCAACACCGGCCGTGTAGACGGTTGGGACTTGGCAATGGAGCGTGTCAATCCAAATGAATTTGCTCCCGCCTATATCCGCAGCCGCGTAGAGATCTTCGACGATTCCAGCGGGGCAGCAGCCTCGCTCAGCGAAGATTGGTTCTGGGCGCATCAATTGGAAGACCGCAGCCCGGACCAAATCCTGGATAAAAGCTGCAAGGTTGGCAGCGACTGCTTCACCTTCATGTATTCCGAGGTCAAACCAGGCAGCGGTGTCATTGTGGAGCGGTACGATGCCGCTCTGCGTTATAAAAATGTGGCGATCTGGGTGATGATCAAAGGTCAGCAGGGAGAAGTNNGGTCAGAACCCCAGGCTGATGGTCGTCACACACAGCAACGACAGCAGCAGGCCACCAATCACCACAAATACCGTGCCAGCCGCCTTCCAAAGGCTGAAGCCCTGCACTTCAGAGAGACCGATGACGACCAACACCAGGTAATAAAGCGAGCCGAGAAGTTCCATACTGACCTNNAATCCAGCAAATCCATCCCCAGAAATTCAGCGGTCCCGCCCCTGCCAAAGAAGAGCGGTTGGATTTGAGGGTCTGCACCGCCAAATACGTTGGCGCCAAACATGACCACCAGGGGCAGGAACCCCAGAATAACCAGTACAACCATCGGGATAGTGGCCCAGGCCAATACCATGCGGATGTGCTGCCCTTCCGCCTGGCCACCTAACAGTCTAGACACCAGCTCCAGCAGCGCACCGGTGAAATAGATGCCAAGGATTCCTGATAAGGGGCCGGCAACCAGAATAAACATCGCCACCTGGGATGGCGTAAAGGATTCTCCTAATTGTGCCTGCATGCCCAGGTCTATGGCGCGGATGAGGCCGTAGAAGAACACCAGCACCCAGAAGTGCATCTTTGGATCTGTTTCGATCAGGTAGCGGATGGTTTGACGTGGTTGTATCCAAATGCGCCACCACGGGTTGAAAGCCAGGGAAGGGATCTCCGAATTCATCGAAACCTCTTCTTCAGATCATCCAGGCTGATTCCGGCCAGTGATTCAAGCCTGACATCCGCCATACTCAAATCCATCTGCCGGGTGATCTCATTCGGCACTACCACAACAAACATTCCTGCCCGTTTGGCGCCCATCACCCCATTGCCGGAATCTTCAAGCACGATCACCTCTTCCCGCTTAACGCCCACCCGCTCTGCGGCCAGCAAGAAAAGCGCAGGGTCCGGTTTGGTGGCTGCCACATCATCCGCAGTCACAATCGCCTCAAAATAATCCAGCAGCCCCAAACGAGACAGATGGCCAGTCACCCAATTCTCCGGTGAACTGGAAGCCACCGCCAATTTAACACCGCTATTTTTTGCTTCATCGAGCAGCTCCTGCACCCCCGGCAAGACCGGCTGGTTTTCCAAATGATCCAGGTAGCTTTTCCTTCTGGTGACCCATATCTGCTCGCGGTCAATTGGTCCCTGGATGACGGATTCTAAATATGAATGCGGTTCAAAATCTGCCTCAGCATCTCCCCCCACGACAGTACACCAGAGTTCCAAAGGGAGCTCCGCACCATGCGCCTGATATACTTCCTGCCAGGAGAGGTAATCGGGCATCTCTGTATCCAAAATTAAACCATCAAAATCAAAAATCAAAGCTCGCATTGTTCACTCCACAAGCCCTTTTTAGACTTGAAGTATACCGCAAAAAAAATCGCAGTGGCCAGGTGAAACTCCCGGGGTCAGCAGAAAAGCCCCAATGCCGTAAAAAGCCTTCAGAAAAACGTCCTGCCTGGAGCCTGTTTTATTCTGTGTTACGAACCGGATCAATAAAAAAATACTCCCCCCGGTGATTTCCGAGGGGAGTATTGCAGCCAATTTCTAAGGTCTAGATCAAAGCCATAATGGATTCAGCCGCCCACCGAAGAATGGGGCCGGAGAAAAAGAACAAAACCAGCGTTCCTACTACGGTTACGGCTGTCACCGCGTTGAGCACGGGTTCGCTGCGTACTTCTGGGTCTCCATCATGGAAGTACATGAAAATCACCACCCGCAGATAGTAATAAGCCGAGACCAGAGACGCCAGCACGCCCACCACTGCCAGCCCAACAAAGCCACCTTCCAGCACCGTGCGGAAGAGGAAGAACTTCCCTCCAAAGCCCAGGGTGGGCGGCACGCCGGCGAATGAAAGCAGGAATACCAGCATAGCGGCTGCCAGGACGGGGTATTTTTTCCCCAGCCCGGCATAATCCTCAATGTTCAGGCCTTTTTGCTCAGCACCTTCGAGCGCAACCACCACCGCCCAGGAACCAAAACTGGTCACCGCAAAAGCCAGCAGGTAGAACAGCACAGACGTGACAGCATCGGCATACAATTCAGGCTGACCGTAGGTGACAAAAGCCATCATGATGAACCCGGCGTGGGAGATTGACGAATAGGCAAACATACGCTTGATATTCTTCTGAGCCAGGGCAGCCACATTCCCGACCACCAGGGTCAAGATCACCAGACCGGATAAGACCGGTACCAAATCCTGGCTGACAGATGGAAAGGCCGCAATAAATACGCGCAGCAGCGCAGCAAAACCGCCCGTTTTTGCCACCACAGCCATATAGGCTGTTACTGGTGTCGGCGAACCCTGGTAGACATCCGGCGTCCACATGTGGAATGGGACAACCGCCACCTTGAAACCCAAGCCGATCAGGATCAGGGCAGCACCAACCAGCAGGAACAGCGGGGATTCGCTGTTCGGAGCCGCCGCCACAACTTCCATCAGGTTTGTCGCACCTGTAGCGCCAAAGACCAGTGCCACACCATACAGCACAAAACCGCCGGAAAAAGCCCCAAGCAGGAAGTACTTCAAGCCAGCTTCTTCAGAGGCAGCTTCATTGGGCACAAATGCCGCCAGAATATACAGCGGGATGGACATCAGCTCTAAGGCCAGGAAAACAACAATCAGGTTGGCAGCCGAAGCCATCAGCATTGCCCCGGCAATCGAGAACAGCATCAGGATATAATACTCGCCCCGCTCCCATCCCATGCGCTTGTTGTAATCATAGGCCAGCGCAATCGAAAACAAGCCGGAAGCCAGCACCAGCACGTAAAGAAAGATGGCATACCCATCCACCGTGAGCATATTCTTGAAGGCGGATGCTTCCGTACCCATCTGCCGCACAGCCAGGANNAGCAGCACCAGCGCCCAGACCACCAAAAATACAATCGGGAGAATATTGACCAGATCTTCTATACTGTATCCAGACATGTTTACGACCTACATTCCCAACATAACGACCAGATGCTCCACCGTCGGGGCGATCAGGTCGAAGAACGGTTTGGGATACAAACCGATCCAGAAGATGAGCACCAGCAGNNGCCGCAGCAAACCCGGCATACAGCACACCGTTGTTCCCCAAGAGACCTTCCTGACCAGCGCCCCAAGCGCCCAGCAAGATGGTGAACTCACCAACAAAGCCGTTCAGGCCGGGCAAACCCATCGAGGACAGGCTGACGATCAGGGTAATCACTGCATAGACCGGCATCACCTTCCACAGGCCGCCGAACTCGCTGAACTCACGCGTATGGCGGCGCTCGTAGATGATCCCGATCAAAAGGAACAAGGCGCCGGTGCTCAAACCGTGGTTAATCATCTGCAAGATGCCGCCCTCGATCCCCTGCGGGTTGAGTGCGAACAAGCCCAGCATGACGAACCCGAGGTGGCTGACTGAGGAATAAGCCACCAATTTTTTAACATCTTTCTGCCAGTAGGAAACCGCCGCCCCATACAAAATGCCGATCACGGCCAGCAGGGCCATTAGCCAGGCCCATTCCCTGGCAGCCTGCGGAAACAGCGGGATATTGAAGCGCAGGAAGCCGTAGGTGCCCATCTTCAGCAAGACACCTGCCAGGATGACCG
>DNGN01000125.1 GCA_003486225.1 Chloroflexota bacterium | reverse complement strand
GTACGAAATATAGTTGCGGCGCAGGTTTATGTGGGACATGCACTGTTCTGGTTAATGGACAGGCAACCCGGGCTTGTATTACGCCTGTCTCAGAACTGGAAGGCAAATCGATTCTCACTATTGAGGGGTTGTCCGAAGATGGGGATCATCCGCTGCAAAAAGCCTGGCTGGAGGAGCATGTCACTCAATGTGGATATTGCCAGCCTGGGCAGATTATGAATGCGGTCGCCTTACTGGAGCGTGCCCCAGATCCCAGTGATGAAGACATTGATGCGGCCATGTCAGATGTCCTGTGTCGCTGTGGGACTTACCAGCGTATCCGCGCAGCTATTCATCGCGCGGCAGGGGAGGTTTGAGATGGCTACAAAAGATAGAATTATTCAACTCACGCGCAGAGATTTTCTCAAGCTGGCTGGTACGGCAGGAGCAGGATTGGCATTTTCTGTATACCTAGATGCCTGTGCGCCAGTTGCCGACCCGCCTGAAATTGCACCGGTGATCCCAACTGATTCCAGGCCTACGCCCATTCCTTCCTTCATGTGGGAACCAAATATCTATCTAAAAATTGATCATCAAGGCATTCTAACAGTAATCGCCTTCCGCTCCGAAATGGGCCAGGGTATCCGAACGGCGATCGCAATGCTCATCGCTGATGAACTGGACCTGGAATGGAGTTCGGTGCGGATGGAACAGGCTCCGGCTGATGGAAGATACGGAGATCAGGTTACTGGTGGCAGTCAAAGTATTAGAACCCAATATGGCACACTGCGCAAAGCAGGCGCCACTGCCAGACAAATGCTGGTCAACGCAGCCGCTCAAACCTGGGCTGTATCAGCGGATCAATGCGAGACAAAAGCGGGGCAAGTCATCCACCCTGACGGGAAACAAAAATTGCCCTATGGTCAACTTGTCGAAGCGGCAGCCGAAATGGATATCCCGGGAGATGTGAAACTCAAGGATAATGCCAGCCTTCACCTGGTGGGTACGAAGATCGGGCATTGGGATGCACCTGAGATCGTGACCGGCAAAGCCGTTTACGGATTGGATGTCCGCCTTCCTGATATGCTGTTTGCCGTGATTGCGCGTTGTCCTGTCTTTGGCGGCAGGTACAGCAGCTATGATGACAGCGAAACGTTGACCATACCAGGCGTGCGCCAGGTTGTGGCATTGCCCACGAGCATTGCTGTGGTCGGCGATAATTCCTGGGCTGTCATTCAGGGACGTAATGCCTTGAAAGTTATCTGGGATGAAGGCCGACAGGCTTCATTAAGCAGTGAAGACCTGCTTTCCCAGGCAACGGATAATCTGCCTAGACCTGGCTCGGCTGGAGATGATTCTATTGACGCTGTGTATACAATGCCCTATGAAGCGCACGCCACCATGGAACCGATGAATAGTACTGCTTATGTGAATGATGAAGTTTGCGAGGTATGGGCGCCCACACAGAATCCTCAGGAAGTACAGCGCATGATCAGCAGGATGGTGGGAATTTCACGGAAAAACATTACCGTTCACGTTCCACTTCTTGGCGGTGGATTTGGCCGTCGCCTGCAAGCAGACTATGCCGTGGAGGCAGCCCAGGTTTCTCAGGCCATCCAGGCTCCCGTCCAGGTGCTCTGGACGCGAGACGATGATATGCACCACGATTATTATCATGAAATGAGTGTTCATTATGCACGTGGATCCCTATCCGCTATAAGAATGCCGCGAATACAGACAAGGGGTGGCTCGGGAGTTCCAACGGGAGCCTGGCGCTCGGTGGGGGAATTCTCGCAGGCGTACCCCACTCAATGCTTCATTGATGAGATTGCGGTAGCAGCCCAACGTGACCCTCTTGATGTACGCCTGGAACTGTATCAGGACCGCGCCGTTGGGGTGATCAAACTGGCTGCCGAAAAAGCCGACTGGGGTGGCCCGCTACCAGATGGCTGGGGGCGGGGTATGGGGTACCATGCGACCTTTGGCGTTACGTATGTAGCCCAGGTAGCGGAAGTTTCAGTAGATGTGAGCGGGAAAGTGCGCGTTCATAGAGTGGTCTGTGCTGTGGATTGTGGAAAAGTGGTAAATCCGGATGCGGTCACTGCGCAGATGGAAGGTGGCATTGCTTTCGGTCTGACTGCCGCGCTGAAAGCCGAAGCCACTTTTGAAAATGGCCGTGCCCAACAAAATAACTTCCACGATTACCCGATCTTGCAAATGAGTGAAATGCCAGTAGTAGAGGTCTATATCATGGAGAGCGAAGAACGCCCAACAGGGATAGGTGAAATGGGTGTCCCGCCAATCGCTCCAGCTGTAGCAAACGCCGTTTTTAACGCTACTGGCAAACGCGTTCGCCATATTCCCATCCGCCCGGAAGATCTGGTCTGAGAACAACCTTACGAAGGTCTGCCCTGAATGTAGTGAAAGGTCTACCTTCGTAAGGTATAAAACGAAACCGCAGGCCGATTACCTGCGCTTTTCTGTATTCTCCCTTATAATCACCGCCATGTTTGAATTCAATGTCATTGCGAAAGGCAAGCGTGCCCGAACGGGTACATTCACCACACCACACGGTACTTTGAATACGCCTGTGTTTGCACCAGTAGGCACCCAAGCGGCGGTCAAGGCACTCACTCCAGCCCAGGTAGCTGATGTCGGTGCCAGCCTTGTCCTTTCCAACACATATCACCTTTATTTACGTCCTGGAGATGACGTTGTCGCCGGATTTGGTGGCTTGCATCGTTTCATGCGATGGCCCAATCCCATGCTGACCGATTCNNTACATCAAGCAAGCCATGGAACGGACACATCGTTGGGCGGAACGCAGCCTCAAAGCCAAGCGACGTGCTGACCAGGCGCTCTTCGGCATCGTACAGGGCGGTATCAACCCCGACCTGCGGGCTGCTTCTGCTGAATTCATCACTTCCCTGGGAACTCCAGGAATTGCCATCGGCGGCCTCTCCGTTGGCGAGACCAAGAAGGAAATGCATGCCACACTGAATGTGGTCATGTCTTTGCTGCCCGAGGATAAACCACGTTACCTGATGGGGGTTGGCACCCCCGAAGACATCATCAACGGTATTGCCTCCGGCGTAGACATTTTTGACTGTGTTCTGCCCACGCGGCTGGCCCGTCATAATGCGGCTTTCTCCCCGGAAGGCCGCCTGAATATGATGAACGCGAGTTTTGCGCGCGAAGAGCGTCCCATAGACGAAGATTGTGATTGTTATACCTGCAAGAATTTCACGCGCGCTTATATCCGGCATCTGATCGTTGCCAAAGAACTGCTGGCTGGAACCTTGCTATCCATTCATAATTTACGTGCGTTAATTCGACTCGTCGAAGACATCCGAGGTTATATTGCCGATGGGACATTTGATGAACGGGTAACCGATTTGTTGGAATATTGGAAAAATAACGCAAAAAAATCAAAATCGAACTACGAAGGTCATTAGGAGAATACTAAATGATATCGATGTCCTTTGTGGTACGAAAAGAGAATAAATGACCTTCATCCAAGCTTTTATCCTTGGCATCATCCAGGGATTGACCGAGTTCATCCCGGTTTCGTCGACAGCGCATCTGCTCATCGGGCAGAAATTGCTTAATATTCCCTCCAGCGATTTTGTATTTTCCTTCCTGGTCATTATTCAGGCAGGAACAATTCTGTCTCTGTTCATCTTTTTCTGGAAAGACTTGATCTCACTGATTAAATCCTTTTTTGCAAAACCCTTCTCTACGCCCGATAATATTTTGGCCTGGAACATCATTCTGGCTACCATTCCGGCTGCGCTGATAGGCTATTTTCTGCACGGTGTGGTCAAAAACCTTTTCAGTTCACCTCTGCTGCATGCTTCAATCCGGTTATTTACTGCAGCAATTCTGCTCTCTTTGGCTGAAAGTTTGGGAAAAC
>DNGN01000088.1 GCA_003486225.1 Chloroflexota bacterium | reverse complement strand
TACTTCCTCATCAACCAGTGGGGCAGCCCCAAAGGCGAGCGCGAGCTGTGGGGCGGGATGAAAGTTTCCAGCCGCACCTACGCCTCGTTCAAATTCATGATTTATACCATGGCAGGTTCCTTGGGTTTGCTGCTGGCTATCCAGATGCTGGGCGTGGTCTTCAAAACATTTGACCTGCCTTTCATCATCCAGCAATGGAATGCCCTTGGCGGCGATGTTGAGATCCTGGGCGGCTTTACCACCGTGGCCACGGCCAAATCGGTGGCCTTCTGGGCCTTCACAGTGGCTTTCGCCCTCAAAGTGCCGGTCTGGCCTTTCCATACCTGGCTACCAGACGCCCATACTGAAGCCCCCACCGCTGGCTCGATGATCCTGGCCGGCGTACTGCTCAAGCTGGGTGCCTTTGGTTTCCTGCGCTTTGTGCTGCCGCTCTATCCAGAGCAGGCGCAAGCCGGGGCCAATATCTTGGCCGGGCTGGCCACCGCGGCCATCATCTTCGGCGCTTTTGCTGCCTACGGCCAGCGGGATTTCAAACGGCTGGTGGCCTACTCCTCTGTCAACCACATGGGTTTTGTGGTGCTGGGGATTGCTGCAGCCGCCAAGGCGATCGGCACTGAATCAGCCACCATCGCCCTCAACGGTGCCGTGCTGCAGATGTTCAACCACGGCCTTTCTGCGGCCGGGATGTTCTTCCTGGTCGGCGTGGTGTACGACCGTATTCATACCCGCAACCTGGACGAGATGGGCGGTTATTTCCCGCTCGTGCCGGTGTATGGCGGTATTTTAATCTTCACGTCTATGGCCTCTCTCGGTCTGCCCGGTCTGAACGGCTTCGTTTCAGAATTCCTGGTCGTGCGGGGTGCCTGGCCGATCTTTACGGGCTGGACGGCACTGAGCATGCTCGGCTTGCTGTTTACCGGCGCTTATATCCTCAAAGGGATCTCCAAGAGCCTGCACGGACCATTAGACGAGACACACTCCCACCATCTCACCGAGATCAGCAAGCGCGAGCTGGCCGTTATCGCTCCGCTGATGGTCCTGATGCTCTGGCTGGGTATTTGGCCATCATGGTTGCTGGATGTGATCGACAAGGCCATGATGGCGCTGCAGAGCGCGATCGGTTAGGAAGGGTACTATGAGCTTACAAGACTTTCCACTCCTTAGTATTATCGTCTTTCTGCCAGCAGTGGTCGGCCTGGGATTGATGCTGCTGCCGCAGGACAATGAGAAATTAATTTACAGGATCGCCCTGATCGCTGGTTTGGTGACCTTTGCGCTCAGCGTGGTCGTGTATTTCGGCTTTGATAAAGACCTGGCCACTGCTGTCAATATTCAGCTGGCTTCCGGTGAACTGCTGGACGCCTCGCAGATCTATCAGTTCTACGATGAATTCAACTGGCTGCCTGCCCTGGGAATCAGCTATAAGGTGGGTGTAGACGGCATGTCCACCCCGCTGGTGCTGCTTACCGGCCTGGTGATGTTCACCGGTGTGATCATCTCTCAGCGCATTGAGGAGCGCAAGCGAGAATTCTTTGCCTTCCTCTTCCTGCTGGCCACCGGCGTTTTCGGTGTTTTTGTGGCCCTGGATATGTTTGTGCTGTTCTTCTTTTACGAGATTGCAGTCTTCCCGATGTACTTGCTGATCGCCATTTGGGGCTGGAAGNNTGATGAAGCTCGGCGCTTTTGCTGCCTTGCGCATCGGTATCATGCTGTTACCGGAAGGTGCTAAATTCCATCTGCCCTGGATGATCTTCCTGACCCTGGTGAATGTGGTCTATGGTGCCTATATCGCCATGGTGCAGAGCGACTTCAAATATGTCATCGGCTTCTCATCAGTTTCCCATATGGGGCTGGTGGTGATGGGCTTTTCCACCCTCAACCACGATGGGATGCTGGGGGCGGGCATTCAGATGGTTTCCCACGGTGTGATGACAGCCCTCTTCTTTGCTGTGGTTGGAATGATCTATGACCAGGTGCATACCCGCCAGCTGGGTGAGCTGGGCGGTATGGTCAAGTACGTGCCGCATGTCGCCATTGCCTTCATCATCGGCGGTCTGGTGTCGATGGGTATGCCAGGCTTTTCCGGCTTTATTGCCGAATTCCCGATCTTCATGGGCGTTTGGGGCGAAAAAGTATTCTGGAACGGGCCTGCATGGGCTGGGGCGGGCAGCAAGAGCTGGATTGCCATTGTCGCCGCCATCTCCATTGTGATCACCGCGGCCTATATTATCCGGGTTATCCGCCGGGTCTTTTTCGGAGAATTCCCCAAGGAATTTGAAGGCCACATGCATGATGTGAACCCAAGTGAAAAACTGGCTTTGGCGCTCCTGTGCCTGGTGCTGATCGGTGTTGGTATCTTCCCATCGGTGATGGTGCCAATGGTCGAGACTGGTGTGCAGCGGGTGCTGATCCTGCTGGGAGGGATGTAAGATGGACTATCTTGCGATACTACCCGAAATTAGTCTGGTTGTTTTCGCCGCAATTCTGTTGATATGGGATCTGCGGCTTTCGAAAGCGCATAAAGAAAACCTGGCCTATGTCACCTTTGGTGGTTTGGTGGTCATTTTTGTGCTCACCATTCTGTTCTCTCGCCCCGAAGCGGGTGAAGATACGGCTATCTGGTTTGGCATGCTGCGCCACGATATGCTGGCGTTTGTCTTCCGCCTGATCTTCCTGGTGGGGGCGGCTGCCACAGCGCTGCTGTCCATTGAATGGGAAAGCATCAGCAAGCGCGGTGAATTCTATGTGCTGCTGGTCTTTTCCACCCTGGGCATGAACCTGATGGCTGGTGCCGGCAACCTGGTGATGCTGTTCCTCGCGATTGAGACCGCATCCATCCCGCTGTATGCCATGGCTGGCTTCATGAAAGAAGATGATAAATCCACCGAGGCAGGTTTCAAATACCTGCTGTTCGGGGCGATGACCTCGGCGGTGATGCTGTACGGTTTTAGCCTGATGTATGGTTTCGCCGGAACTGCGGATTTGTATGCCCTGGCCGATGCTTTCGTTGAGGTGCCTTCGATTCCCCTGGCTGCCAGCCTGCTGCTGGTGCTGGTGGGCTTCGGTTTCAAGGTTTCGATGGTCCCGTTCCATTTTTGGGCGCCGGATGTTTATGAAGGCGCACCCACCCCGGTGACCGGGTTCCTTTCCACGGCCTCCAAGGCAGCCGGCTTTTCAGTTTTGGCCCGGGTGCTGCTCGAGGTCTTCCCGGTGGCCGATTGGCAGATGCTGCTGGCTGTGGTCTCCGCCATCACCATGACACTCGGCAACCTGGTTGCCATCTGGCAGACCAACATCAAACGCATGCTGGCGTACTCTTCGGTCGCCCATGCGGGCTATATCCTAATGGCGATTGCCGCTGGTACTGAGTTTGGNNCGGCAGACCGGCACAGACGAGATCAGTGACTATGCCGGGCTGAGCCGGCGCAATGCCGGGCTGGCCTTTGGTATGCTGTTCACCTTCCTCTCCCTGGGCGGCATCCCGCCGCTGGGCGGTTTCTTTGCCAAGGTGCTGGTTTTCTCGGCCGCTGTTCAGGCAGACCTCGTCTGGCTGGCAGTGATCGGTGTCTTGAATGCCGTAATCGGTCTGTACTACTACTTGAATGTCCTCAAAGTGGTCTACCTCAAGCGCCAGCCGGGAGATGAAGTCCCGCTGCCGGTCAACCCGGTGCATGGATGGGTGCTGGTGGTTTGTGTGATCGGTGTGGTGCTGATGGGGACGGTGATGGCCCCCTGGTTCCAGATTACCGCAGAGGCAGCAAAGTCGCTATTTTAGAGCGCATTTGTTGACGTATTAATGTCTTATGATATAATTCGCGAGCCGTTTTAAAGATGAAAACACCCGCCAAAACCCAACCCCAATCTCCTCTGAAAGCAGCTTTGGTTGGCCTTGGCCTGGGTTGTGTGGTGCCCACACTCATCTTGGCCGCAGCCATATTTCTCGGATTATGGCTCGATAAAACATTAGAAAATTCAAAACATCTATACACGATAATCTTAATCGTTGTAAGTGTACCTTTGACTGCGGTTGTCCTGTTCTGGAGTACGCGAGTTTACGCCAAAAAGCAACAGACTGACCAGCAGTCAGAGGCCACACACAAAGAAATTTTACAGGAGGATGCAGACAGTGACGCAGAATGAGAAGAAAACCGGTTGGCGCTGGGGTGTCAATCGCTGGTTCGTTCTAGCTTTCATGATCTTAAGCTACTTTGCGGCCCAGGCGTACCCCCCCATCCAACCACATGTTCAATTGCCTGCGGAAGTTGTCTTCCATACCGGTTTCTCGTTTAATGGACAGGAAGTGAACATCACGAACACCATTGTTGCCATGCTGGTGGCGGATGTGATCTTGCTGCTGATCGCTTTAGGCGTGCGACGAGCTACCCGGCAGGAAAACGCAGTTCCCAAAGGCATTTCAAGTGCCGTCGAGGCCCTTCTTGAAGCGCTTTACAACCTCACAGAAGGTACTGCTGGTAAATGGACCAAGCAGATCTTTCCCGTCTTCGCCACCATCACCCTGATGGTCTTGGTCTGGAACTGGACAGAGCTGATCCCGGGGGTGGACAGCATCGGCTGGATTGAACCTGTCCATGCTGAAGGTGTACACGGCTTCGAAAAAGAAGAATTGTTCCCGGGTGTGTACACGATTGTCAAAGGTGAAGAACATGCCGAGGAAGCTGCTCCAGCGGAAGGCGACCATGCCGAAGAAGCCGGAGCTGAAGAAGCCCATGCTGATCAAGGCTATATGATTGTGCCATTCGTCAGGGTGGCTTCAACCGACCTGAACTTCACCATCGCCCTGGCGTTGATTGCCGTGGCTGCCGTGCAGTACATCGGTTTCAAATCCAATGGGGTTGGTTATCTTAACAAGTTCTGGAATACCAAAACCTTGTTCAAGGTGCCCATCTTTGGTGTGATCGACTTTGCCGTAGGCATACTGGAATTGATCTCCGAGTTCGCGAAGATCCTTTCGTTCTCTTTCCGTTTATTTGGAAATATCTTCGCCGGTTCGGTGCTCTTGTTTGTGATTGGTTCGCTTGTGCCGATTTTTGCACAGAGCGGTTTCCTGATGCTCGAGTTCTTTATTGGGCTCATTCAGGCAGTTGTGTTCGGTATGCTCACCATGGTCTTTATGGCCCAGGCAACCGAATCGCATGGACATGGTGACCATTAGGTCAGATTGAAACAACCGAGCGGAATGCTCGTACAGATTCCTTGCGAGTGAGGAAGACACTCGAGAAAATAAAAAATTGGAGGCATTGTCATAATGGTAGGTGATATTGTAATTGCAGCAAAATTGATTGGCGCAGGTTTAGCAATGATCGGTGCGATCGGCGCGGGCGCTGGGATTGGTATCGTGGTGAGTGGTGCTGTGCAGGCGATGGGCCGCAACCCCGATGCATCCGGTAATATTCAAACCAACATGATCTTGGGAATTGCATTTGCTGAAGCGGTAGCTATTTACTGCTTGGTTGTGGCACTCTTGATTCTGTTCGTGGTTGGTTAAGTACTCCAGGAGGTGAGTTTTGGAAGCTCTAGGTATTAACTTAGGATATGTATTTGTCCAGCTCTTCAACTTCGGGATCCTGTTTGTGGTTTTGCGGGCCTGGGTGTACAAGCCAATCATAAAAATGCTCTCGGATCGCCGTGAGAAGATTGCAAAAGGACTGGAAGACGCCCGCGTGGCCGCTGATGCGCGTGCCAACGCCGAAGCCAAAGCAGAGCAGATCATCGTTGAAGCGCAGAACAAAGCATCTGAGATCGTGCGTGAAGCGACCGTGCGTGCCGAAGAAGCCAATCGCGATATTAAAGTTGCAGCTGAAAAAGATGCTGCCGATACCCGCAAAAACGCTCTGGCAGATATTGAAGAAGAGCGCAACCGGGTTTTGGGTGAAGTCCGTGGACAAATTGCTGCCCTGGCGATGGCTGCCACGCAAAAATTGGTCGGTGAGGCCCTGGATGAAAAACGCCAGCATGCCCTGATCGACGAATTTTTCTCCGGCATCAAATCAGGCAAAGTCTCGGTGGTGGAACCCGTGGAAGGTGATTCTGCTGTGGTGACCAGTGCACTTCCGCTGACCGACGCTGAACAAAAGACTGTCAAAGACCAGGTGCTCAAAGGCCAGGGATCGGTGACTTTCAAAGTCAACCCGGCCATCATGGGCGGGCTGGTGGTGCGCGTGGGCGATAAAGTGATGGATGGCTCTGTTGCCGGACAGCTTGAATCCATGCGGCAAAACCTGAAATAGCAGGCTTTTTCTTGGTTGTATAGTCGAGTAAGATGGAACACAAAGACGCCCGAATCATACTCGGGTGTCTTTTTTTAGGAGAGCGCGTATGCCGCAGAAAGATCTAAAGGCATTGCTCACAAATTACCCCTTGGCTGAAACAGCTCCGTCTGTAATAATAAACGGGATCGCAGTCGATTCTCGCCTAGTGCAGCCAGGAGATGTATTTGTGGCCACCAGCGACCGCATTGATGGGCATCAATATATCCCGCACGCGCTTCAGAAAGGGGCAGCGGCTGTCATCGGCAGCCAGGACCTGGCGCTGGAGGTCCCCTATCTGCGGGTGGAGGACTGCCGCGGGGTGCTGGCGCATATCGCCGCAGCTTTCTATGACTACCCGGCCAACGACCTCACCCTGATAGGTGTTACCGGCTCCGATGGAAAGACGACCACGGTTAACTTCCTGTTCCAGATCCTGAAGGCCGCTGGCCTGCGGGCTGGTATGATCTCAACCGTCAATGCGGTCATTGGGGACCAGCAGCTGGATACAGGTTTGCATGTCACCACCCCGGAAGTATTTGATGTGCAAAAGTACCTGCGCCAGATCGCTGATGCGGGCCTGACGCATGTCATCTTGGAGACCACCTCCCACGGCCTGGCCGCGAGGCGGGTCTTGGGGTCAGATTTTGATATCGGGGTGGTCACCAATATCACCCACGAACACCTGGACTATCATGGCTCCTGGGAAGCCTACATGCAAGCCAAAGCCCGTTTGTTCGAAGGACTGTCCGCTCCCAAGCAAAAACAAAACCCGATCGAACCGCTGGCTGTGCTCAACCTGGATGACCGCTCCTATGAGCCCTTGTCTCAACGGGCGAAAGTCCGGCAGATCAGTTATGGTCAATCAGCCGGGGCGCAGGTCTGGGCCGACCAGATCGAGAATACTCCGGAGGTGTTGCGTTTTGTTGCTCACGGTCCGGGTTTTGATCTTCCTGTGGAAACCCGCATGATTGGGAATTACAATATCTGGAATTGTTTGGCTGCCCTCTCGGCTGCGGTCGTGGGTTTAGGCATTGACCCACACACTGCAGCTGCTGGCATTCGTTCTTTGGCCGGGGTGCCGGGGCGCATGGAGCGCATTGATATGGGGCAGGCATTCCTGGCTGTGGTGGATTTTGCCCACACGCCATACGCGCTCAAGGCGGCTTTGGAAGCCGGTCGTGAGATGACCAATGGCCAGGTAATTGCTGTATTTGGTTCTGCTGGTCTGCGCGATAAACAAAAACGCCGCATGATGGCCGAGTTCTCAGCGCAGATGGCCGACCTGACCGTCCTCACGGCAGAAGACCCCCGCACAGAATCGCTGGACGAGATTTTGGCAGAGATGGCCGCCGGGGCTGAAAGCCAGGGTGGCGTAGAGGGCAAGAGCTTTTTCCGCATCCCGGACCGTGGCGAGGCCATCCGTTTTGGCTTGCGCCTGGCACAGCCCGGTGACCTGGTTTTTGCCCTGGGCAAAGGGCACGAGCAGTCGATGTGTTTTATTGAGACGGAGTATCCCTGGGATGACCGCACCGCAATGCGCGCCGCCCTAGCGGAGATGCTGGGCAAGCAAGGCCCGTCAATGCCTTACCTGCCGACCCAGGAATTATAGCGAAATGAGGAAGAACCGCTGTCACCTTTTTTTTCTGACAGGGTTAATTAATAATGAATCTGGTTGCCCCCTTAGGGAGAATATTTTTTAGGAGAGTTAAATGATGGCTTTAGATGCAGCTGCAAAACGAAAAGAACACTGGGCCTGGTATCTGTACGATTTTGGTAATTCCGCGTACGCTGCAGTGGTCTTGCTGGCAGTTTATTCAGCATATTTTCAGGGGGCAGTTGTGGGTGGTTCTGAAGGCACCCGTTTGTGGGGGGTTGCGACCGGGATCGCGATGCTGGTGGTGGCGGTGATTGCCCCTATCCTGGGAGCGATTGCCGACTACTCTGGCAAAAAGAAAACCATCCTGTTTTTCATGACCTCGGTTTCGGTGATCTTTACTGCCCTGCTGTTTACCGTGCAGAAAGGCAGCGTCTTCACCGGGATGCTGTTCTTTATCCTTGCCGAGATTGGTTACCGCGGTGGGCAGGTTTTCTATAATGCCCTGCTGCCAGAAATTGCCAGCCAGGAAGAGCTCAGCAAAGTCTCCGGCAATGGCTGGGCAGTGGGTTCTGTCGGCGGGATCGTGTGTCTCCTGATCGTGCTGGCACTCATCATGCTGATCGGTGGGGATTTTGTCACACGCCTATCCTTTATTATTACGGCCATCTTCTTTGCTCTTTCAACCATTCCGATGTGGTTCTGGCTGAAAGAAAAAGCCGAACCGCGCCCGCTGAAAGCAGGCGATAATTATATCCGGGTGGCCTTCCGCCGCCTGCAGCGGACCTTCCGCTCCGTGAACCAGTACCGCGAGTTTCTCAAATTTATGCTGGCTTTCCTGGTTTACAATGATGGTATTATCGCCGCCCTCGACTTCGCCGCCATCATCGGGGCTGTCCTCTATGGCATGCAGCAGCAGGACCTGATCATTATGATGATCGTGGTGCAGGTAGCCAGCGTAGCGGGTGCTTACCTATATGGCGTGTGGGGCGAAAAGATGGGCTTCAAACGCGGACTGATCCAATCGCTCTTGCTGATGATCCTCTCCGTGGTCCTGATCTATTTCAATACCACCATCGCTGGTTTCTTTGCCATTACCTCGCTGGCAGGTTTTGCGCTCACCGGCGTGCAGTCCCTCAGCCGTACCATGATCGGCGCTTTCGCTCCTCCCGGACGCAG
>DNGN01000035.1 GCA_003486225.1 Chloroflexota bacterium | reverse complement strand
GCCATCGAGCTGGGCAGGCGCTTGAACCTGGAAGCGCCTGAAGAACGTCCATCGATCAACAGCCCGGGAGATGCAGCCGGTCTGGTGATGTATGAGATGCAGGCCCTGGAAAAGGAACATTTGCGGGTCATCCTGCTGGATACCCGCAACCATGTGATTGAGATCCATGAGGTGTATCGCGGCTCGCTTAATGCCTCGGTGGTGCGCGTGGGAGAGGTTTTCACCCCGGCGGTGCGCAGGAATGCAGCCAGCATTCTGGTGGTGCATAACCATCCCAGCGGAGATCCCTCTCCCAGCCCGGAAGATATCTCGATCACCCGCTCCCTGCTGCAGGCAGGGAAACTGCTTCAGATTGAATTGCTTGATCATATTATTATCGGTCAAGGGAAATATGTCTCGCTAAAAGAAAAAGGACTAGGGTTTTAGCCCTTAGGAGTGTTAATGGCTGAAAATCATATCTTATTGCTGCCAAGAATAGATCACTACAAATGGGTCAGGGCGGTGCAAAAATTTGCCCTGCATTACGATCTTGGGATCACCTCCGATCCTAAAAAAGTGGGCGATCACAAGCTTGTGAGCGTGGTGGTGGCTGAAAATGGGTATCCCAATGAAGGCAATATCCTCCAATGGCTCATGCAGCGTTACCCTGACCTGAGCATTGACCCCATCACGGTGGCAGATCAGGCAGAATTGGTCAGGGTTTTAGATCAGCGGATTGCCAAGCGCATCCGTTACGGGAAGCTAATCGGTCGAAAAGCCGGTATTGAGGTGCTGCCGAAATTTCCGCCAAACCGTTTTTATCTGTTTTGGCCCACGGATTACCCGGCGATCTTGCAGTCTTTTGGGGCGAACCCGAGTATTTACAGCCAATTTGGCCTTCCCGGGCATGAGGGCATCGATTTAAGAGCCCCGTCCGGATCGAATGTGTATGCATGCGCGGAAGGTGAAGTCTATCATGTTGAGGAAGAGGGGAATACGCATAATTACGGCCGACACATTCGCATCCGGCACAGCCAGGGCTACCGCACCATCTACGCTCACCTGGAACGCGTGCTGGTAAAACCCGGGGATCGGGTCACGGCCCGGCAGCTGATCGGCCGGGCAGATTCCACCGGAAACTCCTCCGGTCATCACCTGCACCTGACCTTGAAAAAAGACCAGGCCACCGCCCGGGGTGAGACGGATTACCCGGGAGATATCATTGATCCTACACCATTCCTGGTCTATAAGCATCAGGAGGCCGAGGTTTTGGAAGCTCTTGGCATTAATGGTGCCGGGAATGGGGCCCTGAGATACCCTTGGGCTCGTCCGTGTTTGGTGGGGTTGGCAAACCGCATTGGTGGCCCAATGCAGGATGCTGACTTCCTGGTCATGGATCAGGCACGCATCGAAGCAGCAAGGATCAATCACAAGACCACAGCACGTACCTTATCCCGCTTAAAAGCGCTGGAACCCGAGATTTTTTTGTTGGCCAGGATGTCATTTCCAAAATCCCCGGAACCGCTGACAGCCAAGGTGTGGCTCGAAGGCATGCGGCTTGACATTGATCGGCTTTACCGGCAGGGCGTGCGTTATTTTGAAATTCAGCAGTCTCCTAATCTGCAGCAGTACGGGTGGGGGACTTCCTGGAGGTCTGGGGAAGAGTTTGGCGAATGGTGGCTGGCGATTGCTGAGAGGCTCTGGGTGGAGTTCTCGGGGGTCAAATTAGGGTTTCCTGGCGTTTCTGCAGGCGGGCAGGTGCCCGGCCAGCGGTTGGATTCCAATGTTTTCCTGGATGGGGCAGATACAGCTATGGTAAAGGCGGATTGGCTCGGCGTTAATTGTTTTTGGATCAGTGAAGCTGAGATGAATAAAGCCGAGATGGGCCGCTACTACGAAAAAATGCGTGAACGTTACCCTGCCAAATTGTTCTTCATCACCGAGTATGGCAATGTCAACCGCTACACCAATCCGGTTGTGAAAGGCCGGGAATATGTGCGCTACCTTCGGCAGTTGCAGGATGTTCCCGGAATCGGGGCGGCATTTGCACAGGCAGTCTCAGCCACCAGGGGATACGATGCCCTGGTGTGGCGCAGCGAACAGGGCAGGTTATCCGAGATTGTGAGCGAGATTGGGGGACGAAATTTCTGAGCGAATTCTGGCAGATCTGGAGAAAATAGGGCGAAAATGCGTTAGCCGGTCATGCGGACCTTGAACTGCTCGAATTCCATGGTGGCAGCAGACCAATCCTCATCGACCCGGGTGACATTGGAAGATCCAGGCCCGCGCTTTAGGTCCTGAAGATAGTTGAGCAACTGGAGCTGGCTGCCCTCCGCCACGGTTTCCACGGTGCCATTGTATCGGTTCCTCACCCAGCCCGTCAGACCAATTTGCATGGCGCTGCGGGCTGCAAACGCACGGTACCCGACCCCCTGCACGCGACCATGCACCACGGCATGTAATCTTTGGTTAGCATTTTGATCCATCGATCAACTCCCTGGCGCTGATTTTTTTCGCATACCCACCAAGGTCAGGATCAGCGGTGTTCCAATCAGCAGTATAAGCAAAAGTATCCAGGTAAGTGCGGTGTTGAGTGACTGCGGCAGGATGGCGCTATTGAAAGTAGCCTGATACCATTTTCTTTCCAGTTCCACCATCTCCAGATTGAAGGATTGCTGGATGCCGTTTTTACAGGTGTGGCCTTGGTTGTAAGACTCTAATAATCGCTGTAAGCCCTCTCTTCCATACTGATTATACAAGAAACGCACAAAGGAGTCAGCCTGGGCATAGGCCAGGCGGGCACGGTCTGCCTCGGTGGGGATGTTTGTACATAACTCACTCAGCGGGATCAGCTTGTCGGTTTTCCAGGCGGCATCCAATACTTCCCGGTATTCTGGTAAGCTGTACAGTTCTGAAAGCGAGGCAAGCCCTTCGTTGTACCAGGCAGGCAGATTGGCATAATTGTCCCCGAGGTAGTCATACAGGCGGATATGGGTGAGTTCGTGCGGGATCTGCCGCTTGATGTCCAGGGCTTGTTCAAACCCGGCAGGGATGGAAGCCAAAATGATCTTTTCTGCCGGATTGGCGTGCCCGGCCACCCAACGGGCATTGGTGATTTTGAGGGCAGACTGAAGGCTGGAGAAGGTGGGATAGATATAAATGCTGAGCGTATCTGGTATCGGGAGTTCCAAATACTCAGAGAAGTTTTGCAGGGACTGGAAAAGCGCGTCCTGAACTGCCTGCCCAAAGGCCAGGTCTCCTTCGGCCCAATAGATCTGATACATGTCCTCAGATTCCAACTGCTGCCAGGAAAAGCGGTTGTCCTGATAGATAAAACTTTGCACCTGGCTCTGCTTTTGGGTGCCGTCCGAGAATTTGATCAAGTACCAGTAATCGATGGTGGAGAAGACAGGGATGTAATCCTGGGGCTGAATGGAATACTCAGCCACGACCAGTGATCCGGCTTCCAGCCCGACGGGGACAACCGTGCTGCTGCCGGTTGATCGCGGTTTAAAGATCAGGTCGATCGAATCGAATGCAGTCTCTGGCGCAATCGCAGCAGAAAAAGTCAGCGACTCTCCAAAGGAGGTTTCGGTCTGGTAATTGCTGAGCGGGAATTCTGTCTGTGCCAGGCTGGGTGTGGTGAGCATCAAACACGCCGCACTAANNAAAGGGGTCAAGGTCAGTGGGCTGAGTATGGTGGTGGCGGTGACGATGGTTGACACCAGGGACGGCACCACGTCAAATTCGGTGGCTAATATGGTTGTCATAACCGCAGTTGGCATGGAAGATTCCAGCACACCCGCCTGGAGGGCTGGTCCGCTCAGGCCAAACGGCCCGCTGAATGCCAAGGCGATTAGTGGTCCCACGAGCAAACGGATCCCGGTCGCCAATGTCAGCGGGAGTTTATGCTCCCGTAAATTTGCCTGGCCGAGCTGCATGCCTAACAGCAGCAGCATGGCCGGGATAGCTGCCCCCGCCAGCAAATTGACGGAACGGTTGAGCGGGATGGGCAGCTGGATTTTATATACGTTGAACAATATGGCGAAAATCAGGGCATACAAGGTGGGAAATTTTAGCAGGTTGAGGATTGAATCTTTGAAGGATACCTGCCCCATAGAAGCAATGGCCACCCCAATCGTATAGACCATGATACTGGAACAGACAAAATAGATGCTGGCATATGCCAGGGCAGCATCACCAAAAGCAAATTTGTTGACCGAGAGGCCGAAATTGCCCGCATTTGTAATAAAGGTTGTCAGGATCACTGCAATGAGGACCTTTTTTTGCATCCCAAACAGCCTGGCGACAAGATAAGCGATGATACCCACCGTTATATTTGAGGCAAACGCAAATCCCACGATCAGGTAAACTGCCTCTGAATCCAGGGTGCTGGCCGAAAGGATCTGGAAGACCAAAGCCGGGCTGAAAAGATAGAACGTGATTCTGGAAACGGTTTTAGGGTCCAGTCTGAGAGTTCTGTTTAGGATGAACCCCAGTCCAGCCGTGATCAGGATAGGGAGCAGGTTGGCACTGAACAGTGGGAGAAAATTCATCACACTTAATCTTCCTCATCCCATTCAGCATATTCATCATCATCATCATTTTCTTCTTCTTCAAACTCAAAATCAGGGTCTTCTTCGTCTTCCATCAATTCTTCGTCGTTTTCCGAAAGTTCTAGTAATTCAAAATTGATATTGACTTCATTGAAGTCCAGATTCTCTAGAGCCTCTTCCAGGAAGTCAATCTCGGAGTCATCCCGGGCATTTTTGATCAATCCCTCCAGGGCAGCACGTGCGTCCAGGCCGCCAATTTCGGATAATGCCCAGATGGCTGCCAGCTTGACATCTTCTTCTGGATCATCGATCATCTGCAGCAGATGCGGGATGGTTTCCTGGGCTGCGAGCAGCCCGGCAGATTGGGCGGCTTCTACCCTGACCTGCAATTCGTCATGAGATAAATTCTCAATGATATGAGGTATCCATTGGCTGTTGGCGGAGCGCCCCATGGCGATCATGGCACTGACAAGCCAGTCTTCCTTCTGTGCGTTATACGCATTTTCGATTATCGCTGGAACCTGAGGGCTGCTGGAAAATCCCAGGGCTTCGGTCGCCTTTCGGCGGACCTGCTCAGGTTCATCTCCTGTGCATACTGCGATCAATTGCTTTGTGATCTGATCGGTGAGGTTCTGGCTCAGGTCGCCCAGTTCACCAAGGAAGAGGAATTTTCCTAATCCGCTGGCCGCCTGGGCGCACACATCCGCATCGGCATCGTTTTTTAGGATATTGGCAAGACTTACCGCTACATTAGGATCATCATTTTCCCACAAACCCCGTATGGCCACAATCTTCACCTGCGGGTTCTCATCCTCCAACCCAAGCTTAAAGACAGCATCAAAATCAACGATGTAGGAGGTATCTGCCAGCTGTTCCAGGTCTTCCAGCAGACGCTGCCTGCGGAGGGGGGAGACCTGGGGCCAGGTTTCCGTAAGCTGTTCTAATTCCAGGTCTTCTATCCCGGATAGCCTATCGAGAAATTTAGCGGGAAAGATGTTGGCTGAATCCAGCAGCGCATCCACAACCTCATTGAAATCGATCTGTTCTTCAAAATTCTCTTCTTCCATTTTGGGTCCTTTTGGGGTCTTCCTAAGGTGTTGGGGTTAGATCCGTGAGATCGATGGCCGGATTTACAAAATCCTGCACGTTGACATAGATCATCAGCAGGATAACCAGGCCAAGGCTGATGAGGTTCAGGGTATAGTAAATATTGATTGGTACTCTTCTTTTGAAGAGTAGTTCCGGTAAAGCCAATAGGATTTTACCGCCGTCAAAGAATGGTACCGGCAGCAGGTTGATCAGCCCCAGGGAAAATGAGATTGATGCGACAAACCAAATCGTATTCGTCCCGGCTGCGACGCTGGTTTCAGAGGCATCCATATCCTGGGCAAGCTGAAAGCCGTCGAACATGCCTTTGAGCCCGACCAGACGGAAGGGGATGCTGGTTATTTGCTTGACCTGGAACCAGAGGAAGTTAACGCTTTCCACGATTGACTCGGTAAAACTTAAAGGTGCAAAGAGCCCGATTCCAATTGGGCCTTCGACCCCTTCTATGTAATCTGTCCTGGGGACCAGTGAGACGGTGTAGGACTTTCCATCGCGTTCGTAGGTAAGATCGATTTCAACGCCTTTGTTCTGGCTGATAATCGCCTGCAGCTCATCAATACTTTCGATCTCTTCTCCATTAATCGCCTGGATGTAATCCTCGGGAAGCAGTCCTGCCGCCTCTGCCGGCGAACCTGTATCCACACCAGTGATCAGGACATGTTTCAGGTCATTGCCGATCTGAAAGTAGGCGAACGCCAGCAGCAGCACGGCTGCAACCAGATTGGTAAATGACCCCGCCAGGAGCATAAAAATCCGCTTCCATGGGGCAGCAGCCATCATTTCGTCTGGAATCTGTTCATCGCCTTCCCGTTCGTTGGGGCGCACAAAGCCTCCGAAGGGCAGCAGGTTGAGTGTAAAGTCTGTCCCGCCTGCCCGGAAAAGGGTAATTAACTTTGGAGGAAAGCCAATCCCAAATTCTTGGATCGGGATCCCGACAATCCTTGCAGCAACGAAATGTCCCAGTTCGTGGATCAGGATCAGGATGGCAAGGGTAAGAACAAAATAAAGAGTTGAAAGCATTTATATCTCCAGAATTCACCAGTAATTTTAAGTGGACGGTGTTTTACTTTGGATGGTTGACCATCAAATATTATAACGTGTTCTGATGTGGGTTGCATAGGTTCAGCTTGCTGCTGTTAATCCATATTTCAGCCCGAAGTCCCTGTCTGCTGGCATGCTGCGTAGTTTACCATTGTTTCAGTACGAGGATCGCACAATGTCGGCTTGGAGGAAAGCTCCCTGCCTGGACGGACGGCTGACTTATGTTTTGACAATCATTGGTTGGCATGATAAACTTGTTCGGCATTTGCGATGGCGCACTCCTCGTGAGGGCGTCTTTTGTGTGTGGAATAGGAAAATTTATGGATATAGTAATTACAGGTTCTGTTGCGTATGATTATTTGATGACCTTCCCGGGAAGCTTCAAAGAACACATCATACCAGATAAATTAGAGGCGATCAGCCTCTCTTTTTTGGTGGATAGCCTTGTGCGCCGCCGAGGTGGGATAGCTCCCAATATCGCTTATAACCTTGCGCTGCTGGGTGGCAAACCCAAGGTGTTCGCCACCGTGGGGACGGATTTTGAGGATTACCGCCTGTGGCTTGAATCAAAAGGCATTGATACCACCTATGCCAGGGTCATCGATGGGGAACTAACCGGTTCCTTTTTTGCCACCACAGATCAGGAAAATGCCCAGATGGCCAGCTTTTATCCCGGGGCTATGGCCTACGCCGCAGACTTATCTCTGAGAGAGCTGCACTCCAAACCAGACCTCGTGATGATCTCTCCCACTGAACCATCGGCGATGGATAAATATATCGCAGAGTGCAAGGAACTGGGGATCCCCTATCTATATGATCCCAGTCAGCAGATCGTGCGGGTGAGCGGGGAAACGCTGAGAAACGGTATCCAGGGAGCCCTGGCCATGTTCGTAAATGAATATGAATTCGAACTGGTGCTAAAAATGACGGGTATGCAGAAAGCCGAAATCCTTGAAAACCTAGAGTTCATGGTGGTAACCCTTGGCGAGAAAGGCGCTGTGGTCTACAATGGCGCTGAAACCTACCCTGTTGCCCCTGTAGCCCCCAAACAGATCATTGATCCCACAGGAGCTGGGGATGCCTTTCGGGGTGGCTTCCTGACCGGCTACAGCTANNGCCCGTTACCGTGAAACTTACAATGACCATGGGTTATTTGATATATTGATCGCACGTAATCAGAATAGATAAAATTCGAATGGAGAACAAAATGGAATACGATATTAAAGATATCAAACAGGCTGAAGGCGGACGGCGCCGTATTGAATGGGCAGAACGCGAAATGCCTGTGCTGCGCACAATTTTGGAGCGCTTCCGCAAGGAAAAACCCCTCCAGGGCATGCGCGTCTCGGCCTGCTTGCATGTAACCACAGAGACCGCCAACCTGATGCATGTTTTGGCAGAGGGTGGGGCAGATGTGGTCCTGACCGCGTCAAACCCCCTCTCAACCCAGGATGACGTAGCCGCTTCGCTGGTCACTCATTATGAGATCCCGGTGTATGCGATTAAGGGTGAAGATAACACCACCTACTACAAGCATATCGAAGCCGCTTTGGACCATAAACCTCACCTGACGATGGATGACGGGGCTGACCTGGTCTCCACCCTGCATAAATCTCGCCGTGAGCTGCTGGATACTATTATTGGCGGCACTGAAGAGACCACCACCGGGGTGATCCGCCTGAAGGCCATGGCGATGGATGGCGCATTGGAATTCCCGGTAGTGGCGG
>DNGN01000025.1 GCA_003486225.1 Chloroflexota bacterium | reverse complement strand
GATACAAGCTGACTACAAACTGGCTACAAAATTTGAGGGGGGCTGCCCGGGTCGCTCCCGGGGGCTTATAGGCGCGGGGCGCCTGCCAGGGTTTTTTCCAGGTACTGCTTCTGGGCCGGGTGCAGGTTTTCCAGCACGGTTTGCTGCACCAGGGGGTTGACAATCCGGAAACGGCTGTCTTCCAGCACCAGCAGGTAGCGTGCCATCAGGTCTTCCAGCCCGGCCGCAATCTCGCGCTCAGGAAGGTTCAGGCTGTGCTGCAGAATATCCAGGCTGAGGGGTGATTTTTGCACCGCCGCGATCTGGATGATGTGTTTTTCAAGCTCGCTTAAGCGCACCAGCCGGGTATTGATCTGCCTGGTGATCGAGGGCGGGATTTCGAAGCTGGAAGGGTTCTGGATGCTGTTTCCCTGGCGGATTTTTTCCGAGCGCCACTGCAGGATCTCAGACAGGTACAGGCTGTTGCCTCCCGTCAGGCTCAGGAGCTGGCGGGCAATCTTATCCGCATCCGGGATCTCCCCCAGGTGTTCGTGGACCAACTTTAAAGTTTCGCTGTGGGTCAGGTTCTCCAGTTCGATGGTCCCCAGGTGAACTTTGGAAAGCTGGATCTGCTGTTCAAAGATCTGCAGCTTCGCCTGCTTCTTGCAGCAAAAACTGCACAGCAGGGTGATCTTTTGGGAGGCCAGCCGGTCTGCCAGGAACAGGATCATCTCCAGCGAATCTTCATCGGCCCATTCCAGGTCCTCGAAACTGATGGTGATGGGAATTGCAGATTTGATCAATTCCTGGAACAGATCCTGGATCAGGGAAAAATCCCGTTCAAAAATAAGGTTGATCACTTTTTCGGTCAGGGCAGCCTCGATCTTGATGGGCTTGGAAAGCTGGTCCGCAATCCGCAGCACCCGCGCCGGCAGCATCATCGATCCGTAGTCGCCTTCCTTCATGAAGGCGACCAGCGCTTTTGCCAGCTCGCGGAAAGGATAAAAGCGAATCTTCTGGGTGGCAGATTTGCACAGGATGCGGAAATGGGCCGCCTGGGGGTTGGTATTCTGCAGGTAGATGGTGATCAGGTTGGATTTCCCCATGCCAGGATGTCCGCAGATCAGGATCATCCCGCCGGAATTGTCCTGCTGCTCGATCAGGCCCTGGAGCTGCTCAATGGTGGAGGGATGGATCTTGGGTGTGACCTGTTTTTCCTGCGGCACAACCGGGCCCCCAAGCGCGTATTTGGGCTGTTTGCCAGAGAGGGAGCCGCGGATCTGCTGGTAGAGTTCGATCGTTTTTTGGGAAGGTTCCAGGTCCAGCTCCTGCTTCAGGTGGGCTGAAAAGACCTCATAGCGCTGCATGATCTGGGCCTGGTTTCCCATCAGGCTGTCCAGCACCAGCAGTTCGCCCAGCATTTTTTCATTGAAGCAATCCATCTCCAGATATTTTTCTCCATAGGCAATCGCTTCGGAGAAATTTTGGACTCGCTTGTTGAGGAGCATCAGCTTGGACAGATTTTTTAAATACAGCTGATCGAGGTGCAGCCTTTTGGCATCGATGTATTTATCCAGTTCAATCGAATCCGGTAGGTATTTGCCTTCCAGGAAAGCGCCCTGGTACAGGTTGTGCGCCTGGGTGAGGGCCGGCAGGTTATTTTCCGCCGCCACCTTGGAGCACAGGTGGGTAAACTCGATCACATCCGACCAGGTCAGGTCTGGGTCCAGCGAGGCGGAGACTTTGTCTAACACCAGGGCTTCTTTATCGGGGAGGGCATTCCGGAGATGGGTAAACAGGTGGGATAGATTCCTGCGGCACTCGGCCTCAGGTTTATCGCTCCAGAAGAGATAGTGCAGGGTCTGATATGGGATCGGCTGGACTTGGCTGGCGAGCAGGTAGAGCAGTGTCCGGACCTGCCTGCGGGGGATATGAAACACCTCTTCCTGGTACTTGACGATCGGCGCGCCAAGTAAGTGAAAGTACAATTTTTGGTTTTCTCCTACCATAAACATGTGTATGCTCCCCACTGAAAACCTTACCCATATTCTAATCATAAGAAAAATCTTGGCTTGTGTCAATTGAGAAATGGTTCACAATCCGCTGCGCTGGAGTTGGTTCCGGGCCCGGATATTAGAGTTGCATAAAATTTGCCCGCAAAATTGGAGGCAATTTAAAAAAAACTCCTTCTGGCGCGTATAATACAGCTATGAACGATGCACAACTCATCCGACTGATTGAGATCCATAAAGGCTTTGAGGAAGGCGGGGCAACCCGCAGCGTGCTGAGGGGGCTGAACCTGAGCCTGCCGCGCGGCCAGTTCACGGCCGTGGTCGGGCGTTCAGGCAGCGGCAAAAGCACCCTGCTGAACCTGCTCAGCGGTATCGACCAGCCCAACCGCGGCGATATTTATATCAACGGGGCCAACCTGACGGCCATGAGCGAGCTGGAGCGCACGCTCTTCCGCCGCCGGAGGATCGGGTTTGTCTTCCAATTTTTCAACCTCCTGCCAACCCTGACGGTGCTGGAAAATGTCTGCCTGCCGCTGGAAATCAATGGCGCGGCTCCCAGGCAGGCCAGGGAGCAGGCGATGCCCTTTTTGCAGGCTGTCGGACTGGCCGATCGGGCCGAGACTTTCCCCGACCGCCTTTCCGGCGGGGAGCAGCAGCGGGTGGCGATTGCGCGCGCCCTGGTGAACAATCCGGACCTGGTGCTTGCCGATGAGCCGACCGGCAACCTCGACCGGGAGAGCGGGGAACACATCCTCAGCCTGCTCGACACCCTGACCCGCCAGGCGGGAAAGAACCTGATCCTGGTCACGCACAGTATTTCCAGCACGGCGGTTGCCGATAAGGTCTACCGCCTTCAGGGTGGGGTCTTACTGGAAGAATCGCAACTGGACGCCTGATGCAGCCAGCGCCGCGTGTCTTTTCCGGTTATCAGTTCAGGTTTGGCTGGCGCTACCTGACGCGCACGCCCTGGCAAACCCTGCTGATGGTGTTGGGGATCATGCTGGGGGTGAGCCTGGTGGTGGCAATTGACCTGGCCAATGAGAGTGCCAGCAAGGCCTTCGACCTGAGCACGGAAGCCGTGGCCGGGCGCACAACCCATATCATCACCAGCAGCCCGGCGGGACTGGCAGATGAGGTTTATGTGCGCATCAAGCAGGCGGGATTGTCGTATCCTGCCGCACCCGTGGTAAGCCAGTATGTCGCCTCCCCGCAGCTGGGTGGGCTGCCGATGCAGCTGCTGGGTGTGGACCCATTTTCCGAACAGCCCTTCCGCAGTTATCTTAACAGTGGCGAGCAAAGCCTGCCGGCGAGCGCGCTGGTGGATTTTTTGACGGTCCCCGGTGCGGTATTGATCTCCACCGATCTGGCCAACCGCTTCGGGTTATCAGCCGGGGCAGAAATATCCCTGGAAGTGGGCGGTCAGGCCAGGCCTGCCAGGGTGGTGGGGCTGATCGACCCCCGGGACGATCTCAGCCGCCGCGGCCTGAACAGCCTGATCCTGACGGATATCGCCACAGCCCAGGAATTGACCGGCCAGCTGGGGCTGCTGGATCGTGTGGACCTGATCCTGCCGCAGGATGATGCGGCTGCGGTCGATGCCCTGCAGCAGCTGCTGCCCCCCAATGCGGTGCTGATGCCAACCTCTGCCCGCCAGGGCGCGGTCAGCCAGATGACAGCTGCCTTTAGAACCAACCTGACAGCCCTCAGCCTGCTGGCATTGGTGGTGGGCGTATTCCTGATCTATAACACGATGACCTTCTCCGTTGTGCGGCGGCGGGCTGTGTTCGGCACCTTGCGCACACTGGGCCTGACACGCCAGGAAATCTTCCTGCTGGTGGTGGCGGAAGCGTTTCTGGTTGGACTGATTGGGTCTGGTCTGGGGATCGGCCTGGGATTGCTGCTCGGGCAGGGGTCCGTGCGCCTGGTGACACGCACGATCAATGATCTGTTCTTCACCCTGACGGTGCAGGAAATGGTGGTTCCCATGATCAGCATCTGGAAAGGGGCCCTGATTGGCCTGGTTTCCACGGTCACTGCTGCCGTCTTTCCTGCCTGGGAGGCCGCCAGTGTGCCGCCGCGCGAGTCTTTAATGCGTTCCCAGCTTGAGCAAAGGGCCCAGAAGATGATCCGTTCAGCGGTCGGATTGGGATTGGCGGTTCTTTTGCTGGGCGTGGCAATCCTGCTCATCCCGTCGCCTTCACTCATCCTGGGGTTCGGCGGCACTTTTGGGGTCACAATTGGAATTGCCTTGCTGACCCCGGCATTCACCCAACTCTTTATGCAGACCCTCTACCGGCTGGCGTCCACAAAAGGCGGCGTGCTGGCCCGCCTGGCTCCCCAGCAGGTGATCAGCTCCCTCAGCCGCACATCCATCGCCATCGCCGCATTGATGATTGCGCTTTCGGTGGCCATCGGGGTGACCCTGATGATCAGCAGTTTCCGGTATACCGTGGTGGCTTGGATGGACCAGATCTTAAGCGGGGATGTGTATATCGGCCCGCCTGGCAGCAACCTGACCCTGACGAATCTTTCGATCGAGCCGGAGGTGCTGACCGCGGTAGGAAGCCTGCCGGGGGTGGAGCGGGTTGACCTGCTGCGATCGGTGACAGTCGATTCACCCCAAGGGCCGATCTTCCTGGGTGCCAATAACAACCCGCTGGATGGAGCCGAGCAAATCTATTTGTGGGTGGATGGCAGCCCGATGGAGGCCTGGGAAAAAGTGAAAGCCGGAGCCCTGCTGGTCTCGGAGCCGCTGGCCCGACGGCTCGACCTGCCGCTCAACGGCGATGCGCTGGACCTGTATACAGACCAGGGGCTGCGCTCGTTCCCGATCGTCGGGGTGTATTATGATTATTCTTCCGCCCAGGGGGGCGCGATCATGTGGTTGGAGCAGTACCGCCAGTATTGGAACGACCAAGGGATCTCTGCAGCAGCGCTCAAACTCGAGCAGGATGTGGATGCAGACCAGGTGGCGGCCGAATTGCAGAACCAGATACTGCCCATGCAGCGCCTGCAGATCCGCCCTAACCGTGAGCTGCGCAGCGATACCCTCGAAATCTTCGATCGCACTTTCGCCATCACAGGGGCCCTGCAGCTGCTGACCACCCTGGTGGCTTTTGTGGGGGTGGTCTCTGCCATGCTTTCCCTCCAGCTGGAAAAACAGCGCCAGTTGGGTCTCTTCCGGGTCCTGGGCCTGACCGTGAGGCAGATGTGGCGGCTGATCCTGATGGAGACAGGCCTGATGGGCCTGGTGGCGGGGGTAGTGGCCATGCCGACAGGGTATCTCCTGGCGTTGATCCTGGTGTATATCATCAACCGGCGCTCCTTTGGCTGGACCCTGCAGATGCATATCCTGCCCGAGCCTTTCATCCAGGCATTGGCGGTATCGCTAATCGCGGCTTTGCTGGCCGGCCTGTATCCTGCCTGGCGGGTCAGCCGGCGGGTAGCCGCAGACGCCCTGCGTTTTGAGTAGAGGATCTTTAAATCATGCCGACAAAAACCCATTGGAAGAGTATCCTGATCGTCACAGCAGTCCTGGTTCTCGCGGGGTCCGGTTTGCTGTTGTGGTGGAATGTGTTTGACGACCCTGCGTTGGCTGGTCAGCTGCGCCAGTTGGGAGGCAGCCTGCCAGAAGAGCTGGATGGGTTTGAAAAGGCAGAAGGGGTGATCCCGCTGCCTTTTCCGGAAACCTTTGGCCCGCATCTTGGCTATCTGACGGAGTGGTGGTATTACACCGGCAACCTGGAAACACAGGAAGGCCGTCATTTTGGCTACCAGCTGACTTTCTTCCGGCAGGCTTTGCAGCCCCCGGGTGTTATTCCGGAAGGAGGTTCTGATTGGCGCAGCGAACAGTTATATTTTGCCCATTTCACCCTGACCGATGTCGCCGCCGAACAGTTTACTTTCCGGGAACGATTTTCACGCGCGGGGGCCGGTTTGGCAGGGGCGCAGGCCCAACCCTACCGTGTCTGGCTGGAAGATTGGCAGGTGCGCCAGATTGGGGACAGGCAGTACCAGCTTTCAGCCCGTATGGAGAATCTCGCGATCTCGCTTACCCTGGAAGATGAAAAAGGTCCCGTGCTGCAGGGGAGAGAAGGGTACAGCCAGAAAGGTCCAGATCCAGGGAATGCTTCCTATTATTACAGCCAGCCGCGCCTGAAGAGCAGCGGAACCGTGCAATTGGGCGAAGAAATCTATGAGGTCAGCGGCTGGAGCTGGAAAGATCATGAGTTCAGCACCAGCGGCCTTTCTGATAACCAGGTGGGATGGGATTGGTTCTCGCTTCAGCTCGATGATGGTACCGACCTGATGCTGTACACATTCCGCAATGCGGATGGCTCCATCGGGGCTTATTCAAGCGGGGTGATCATCAGCCCTGAAGGGATTCTTTTGCCGCTTTCCAGGGAGGATTTCAGTATCACAGCCCTGGATCGTTGGGTCAGCCCGGAATCGGGGGCTGAATACCCAGCCAAATGGCGGATTGAGATTCCCGGCGCCGGGATTGACCTGACTGTCACGCCATATATTTCAGACCAGGAGCTGCTGGTGACGGTGATCTATTGGGAAGGTGCCGTTCAAGTGACAGGTTCCTATGGTGGGAAAGCTGTGCAGGGAAACGGGTATGTTGAACTGACTGGTTATGCCAGAAGCATGCAAAGCTGGCTGTAGGCCAGTTTTGCCCGGTCAAAGAAGCTGTCTGCCGAGCTGGTGGGTTATAATNNCCTATGGAAGATCTCCTGCTGTTCTACCCAGAAAACCATCATCTGCATGCATCCCCCAACCACCCTGAACGTCCCGAGAGGATAGAGGCCATCCGGCAAAAATTGGAAGAAGCAGGAGTTTGGGACCAAGCCCGGTTCGTGGAAGCGGCAAATATTCCTGAATCCGTGCTGTATGCTGTTCATACCGAGGCGCATGTCAAGCGGGTTCAGCAGGCCTGCCAGAAGGGCAGGAGCATAGATGCCGATACCTATGTCTCCGAATTTTCGTGGCAACTGGCATTAAATGCGGCCGGAGGTGGAATGGCTGTCGCGGATGCGGTTTTCACCCGTGAGGCCCGCCGGGGTTTTGCTCTGTGCCGGCCTCCTGGGCACCATGCAACCCCGGACCGGGCAATGGGATTCTGCTTGCTCAACAATATTGCCCTGGCNNGACCTGCACCATGGTAACGGGACGCAGGATGTTTTCTATCACCGGCCAGAGGTATTCTTCTGCTCAATTCACCAATACCCGCTTTATCCCATGACTGGCCTGGCCTCGGAGATTGGGGCTGGCCAGGGCCTGCACACCAACCTGAATATCCCATTCCCACCTGATGCCGGGGATAAGGCCCGGCAGACAGCCTGGGATTTGGTCATCCGGCCATTGCTGGAAGATTTCCAGCCCGATATGCTGCTGGTAAGTGCTGGTTTCGACGCTCACTGGCGAGATCCTTTAGGGCATCAGCTCGCCACAGCAGATGGCTATGGACGTTTGGTGCAGCACTT
>DNGN01000348.1 GCA_003486225.1 Chloroflexota bacterium | reverse complement strand
TCATGCTGCCACCGCTGGTGATGTCCAAGAATCCACCCAGGAAGGGACCCTCGACCAGATCATTTTCTCCGCTGGTAAAGTTGGCGTATTTATTCAACATCGGATGAATGGTAGGACAGTGATAGCATTCGTTGAAGTTCTGGAAGACATATTTCCAATTGGCTTGCACATCATACGCAATGCGCTGGTGGGATTTCAGGCTGCCCATCTCCCACTGGCTGAGACGACCGATCAGCGATTCGTAAGTTTCGGCGAACGGTTCTGTTTGCGTGCTCGCGGTCTGACCCGGGGGGCTGAGATGCACAAAAATAAAACCTTCCCACAGTTCAACGGGTGCGGTGTGCAGGGGGTAATCTTCCCAGGGGAAGTTTTCCACTTCTTTCATGAAGGGTGCGCCGATCAGCCTGCCGTCCAGGGCGTAGGTCCAGGCATGATAGCTGCATTGGATGCTGCTGCTGAAGCGCCCTTCGGCAGTCTCGCAGATCCGTGTGCCGCGGTGACGGCAGACATTGTAAAAGGCACGCACATGATTCTCTTTATCCCGCAGGATGATCAGGCTCTCGCCAAACAGCTCGAGCAGGAAATAATCCCCGGGTTTGGGGATGCGGCTCTGGTGCCCGGCACATACCCAAAATTTATTAAAGAGGCGCTCTTGCTCAAGTTTAAAGATTTCATCTGATAGGTAATATTCTTGAGGCAATGTCATCGAGCCTGATTTGAAAGTGGTTGAGGTTTTATGAAACGTCGACATGTATGATCTCCTTTTCTGTCATCACGGGCGGCTGATAAGCCGTCGGATGCATTCAATCTCTTTGTAACAAAGACCTGGCGGCAACCTCAGGTGAAAGGTACCTGGGGCTGCCGGTTTGATTCAGTCTTCAATGTTTTTAAGGGTTCNNGCAAAACGACCCTGGCTGCCTTGTAGCCGCTGGTGCCGCTGATCCCACCACCTCCATGCACACCACTGCCGCACAGGTACAAACCATGGATAGGGGTTTTGTGATCCGCCCAGCCAGGTATAGGACGCATGAAGAGGAACTGATCCAACATGAGCTGTCCATGGTTCAGGTCGCCTTCAGTAAGTGCGAAGATCGATTCGAGGTCGTCGGGTGTCAGACTCTTGCAGGTGGTGATCAAGGATTCCAGGTTGGGGAAGTGGGCTGATAAGAGGTTCAAGGCAAGGTCTTCAATGGTTTTGCGTTCTTCTTGCCAGGTCCCATGTTTCAGGGCAAAAGGCGCATATTGAAAATGCACTGAAATTACGTTTTGCGTGGTGGTGACTTCCAGATAGGGATGCTCAGAAATTTGGCCGTATTTTACAGCATCGTAGGCTTTTTCAAGATATTGCAGGGATGGAGCGACGAGATAGGTTGTATAGGGAGCCATTCCCTCCGGCAGTGATTCCAAACCCCAATGGATTTTGGCTACAGATCCCCGCATCTTGATCGATTGCACGTTCCAGACGAATGTGGGCGGCAGTTCCATCGGGCCGACCAGCGAAAGAAAGGTGCGTTTGGGATCCACCGCGGAGAGGACCGTGTCGGCAGCGATTTCTTCGCCATTTGCCAGGATTACACCTGTGGCCTGGCCGCTGCTCACGGTGATTTGCTTGACCTCCGCCTGCAAACGGATTTCGACGCGGTTGGCTTTGGCTGCCTGGAGGAGGGCTCCGGTGACCTGTCCTGCCTGCCCGAGGTGCTGATGGGCGATTCCAGTGCGATTGCGCCAGTGATGGATGAGATTCAAATTTGTTCCTGCCGACATCACGCCCAGGGTTGCGTTGTAGATCCCCAGGGAAGCCACCGATGCTTTCATCTGCTCAGACTCAAACCATTCTTCCACGAACTCAACCGCGGTCATGGGCAAGGCGCGAATAATGTTGAGCATCTCCCTCCGGCCCATTGTTCGCAGTTTAATGCCCAGCTGCATAAGGGGAATCCCCTGGGTGAGGGTTTCGGGCTGGGGCAGACGCGGCATCGGAGTGCGGTATGCTGCATCGAGGAAAGATGCGGCTTTGGACATAAAGGCCAGAAATTCCGGCCAGCGAGCCGCGTCTTTGTTGGAAAAACGCTTGATGGATTGGCTTGCCATGACCGGATCGGCGTGCAAGGTGAGGCGTTCAGATTCTGGCAGCAGCGAAACAAAAGCAGACGTGCCAGCAGCATGCTGGGATTTGAGGCCGAATCTGTTCAAGCCCAATTTGCGGACGATTTGGGGATGGAGAGTCCCACTTTGAAGGGTATCGACTTTGAATGCGTTGAATTCTTCTGTGACCAGGGAGCCGCCCGGGAGGTCCCGTCGTTCCAGCACCAAAACATTTTTACCAGCTTTCGCCAGGGAAAGGGCAGCGACGAGTCCATTGTGGCCTGCGCCAATGATGATTGCGTCCCAATTTTTCATAGCAAGCCATCCTTGAAAGCTTCCTGTACGGCCATTTTTCCTGCAGCCCCCATAACACCGCCGCCAGGATGTGCGCCACTGGCAGCCAGATAGTAACCGGGCAGAGGCGTACGGAAGTCGGCCCACTGTGGGGCAGGGCGCATGAAGAAGATCTGGTGCAGCAGCAGTTCGCC
>DNGN01000028.1 GCA_003486225.1 Chloroflexota bacterium | reverse complement strand
ATCCCGGAATTCTGGCAGAACGGCAAGGCTTCGATCACCATCCTGGATGTGCTCACCCACCGGTCTGGCCTCTCGCTGCCAGGCCTGATCGCAGATTGCTCAGTATGGCAAGACCGCCAGGCGATCCTGGACCAATTGATCGAAGCCCAACCGGTGCATCCACGCGGCACGATCATGTATGCCGCCTATGAGTACGGATGGCTGCTATCGGAGGTGTTTTTGCGGGCGGCTGGCTGTTCCTTGCCTAAGTTCATCCATGAAAAAATATCAACCCCGCTTGGACTGCCAGCAATGCAGATGGGGCTGGCGGGTCGAGATGCGCATAGCCTTGCCTGGACGTATTGGCTCGGCAAGAAGAAGATGATGGTTTCCAAGGTGAACGTGGCTGAAAATTTCGAAGAGCGCAACAACTCGATCGAGCAGATCGAGTCCTTGAATCCGGCAGTCAGCCTGGTGTCGGATGCCGCCAGCCTGGCAGCTTTTTATGAGTTCCTTGTAAAAGGGGGAGTGACACATGCCGGCGAGCGATTGATCTCCCAGGAAACCCTTGCCAGGTACACCACCAGGAACGTTTTTGGCTTCGACAGGAGCAGCAACTTCCTCTCAAGCCTGGGGCGTGGGTTCATGGTCGGCTCGAAGTTTGTTTCTTCCTTTGGCTGGTGGGGAACGGAAGAATGCTTTGGCCATCTCGGGGGATTTTCATCGATCGGGTTTGGGGACCATGCGACCCGCATTGCAGGTTCCATCGTGACCAACGGCAACCGCGACTTCCTGGATGTGATCCGACGCTTCTTCCCCTTAATAGGAAAACTCCGCAAGGCCTGCTGGTGAGTTATATGGTGTGGATGGGGGAACGATTCACTCAATCTAGGAAGGATGGTTTACTGGTACAGTTGGATAAGGGTAATTAATTTCGTATATGCATGAGTTAGAATAATTTTTGGTATATAATGATATTGTCANNAATCCACTACGTCGGGAACATATTCCAGCAGATCTCCTGGCTGGCAATCCAGTTCCTTGCAGATTGCTTCGAGGGTGGAAAAGCGGATGGCGCGCGCTTTATTGGTTTTGAGGATGGACAGGTTGGCGATCGTGATATCGATGGCCGCAGCCAGGTCTGAGAGCTTTACACCACGTTTTACCAACATCAGGTCGAGGTTTACTTGAATAGACATGGCATCCTCAAATCGTCAGGTCTTGTTCGCTCTTGAGTTCTAGGCCGTATGCCCAAACTTGAGCGAGAATTAAGATCAGCAGGCTGGCGAATATGATCTCGATCTGGAAGGGGGCGGGCATGCTGATTGCAGGCGAAACATCAGGCAGCCGCCGGAGAATTTCGTTGGCAGCCATGCCTTCGAAACTGGGGCGCAGAAATCCCAGCAGCAGAACTGCATACCCAAGCCTGCGCAGTTTCTGGCTGTTCTCCGTGGTGAAGATTTGTTCTTCGGCGATTGCTTTCAGGATCTCCCGTAGCAGGTAGAAGGCATAGGCCAGGAGCACCGCAGTCGCCAACTGAGACATATAGCTGACAAAAATGAAGTACCAATCGGTGGTTTCCACTTTCAGGACACCCTGAGCTTCGTCAACATATGCGGTGCTGATCTGTTCGGTTGATGCACCGCTGATCTGGACATCTAGTTGGTGGGTGTCTCCGATGCCAAGGGATACCGGCACCGAAGCGGTCAGGTAGCGTACATTTTCCTTGAGGAACAGGGGGGAGAAAACCATCACCAGGACCAGGAGGACGGAGACGATCACCAACCCTCCGTAGATCAGGTTGATGATTCCCTTCAATAGCGACAACAATTTCTCGTTCTTTTTCATGATCTTTTTTCCTTTTTGTTTATTGAATAACAGGAATAATTTATTGTTATTCGATAAAATTATATTGATATTCAATATTGTTGTCAAGTCATAGTTCATTAAGGGAAAATGAGNNCAATTTGACTTGGGTTGAAAAAACTCTATAATTAAATTATTGACCTTGTGTGGTTCTCCACATTTCATTTAACCCCTCAATCCTTGCATTCATTGTCAGGCAATTCTGCAAGTAACCTTACAGCGATCGGTGATCTTTGATTTCGTATTGATAATTGGTGTGTTGTTGAAGGAGCTCGAATGACCCGCTTTAAAAAAAGTGCCTTCCTGGTTTGTGTTCTTGTGATGCTCTTCTCGCTGCTCAGTTTCCAGACTTCGCTAGCGCAGGATTTCCTGAGTGTGTATGAGGTATTTCCGCAGCGGGGAGGGTTGGGTGAAACGGTCAGTTTGTTGTTGAGGGGTGATGGTTTTGAATCGATTGGCAGCCTGGACGCGGTTTTGGTCAGCGGTTCGGAATTAGAGGTGCGGGCGATTGACATCCTATCGAACGACCTGATGGAAGTTCAGGTGTTCATCCCCCAAAACACCCCGCTTGGTATCACCGAAATCAGGTTCATTTTTGATGATAATGCTTACGATGCCTATTTTGAGGTTACCGAGGGAGGGGAAGGCAGCATTTCACCGGTGATCTCAGAACTCTACCCGCGTGATGGTCAGCGGGATACGGACCTTTCGCTGTTTTTGGAGGTCTTTTACCTGTTCGATGGAGGAGAGATTTCCGCGCCGCGTTATGAGTGGGGTGAATTTGTGGATNNAGCTTCCGTGATTTTTTCCTGGTCACCGGGCCACAGGAGCCGGTTATTAATGCATTCTTCCCCAATCAAAGCACGGTGGATACCGAGCTGGAATTCATTTTGGAAGGTGAGAATTTGTCTGGTCTGGGCGAACTGCAAAGGGTGGAGATCGCCGGGCGGGATGTGCCGATACGATACAGCGGTACCGACTCCAATGAGGTCGCCTATGTTGGTGTGTACTTACCCCCAGACCTGCCGGGAGGGGATACGGGGATCGTGTTTATCTACGAGAATTATGGTTTTGAAGATGCATTTTTCATCGTGCGGGCAGGCGAACCGGTGATCCGCCGGGTCTCTCCGCGCGAAGCCGAGGCGAACACGGAGATTGAATTCATCCTGGAGGGGGAGAACCTGTTCGAATTGGGTGAGCTGGAGCGGGTGGAGATTGCCGGACGGGATGTGCCCGTGCAGTACAGCGGTGTTGACTCCAACGAGCTAGCCTATGTTGGCGTGTTCGTTCCACCAGACATGCCTGCTGGCAGTACAGGTATGGTCTTCTTTTACGAAAATTATGCGGCGGAATTTCCTGTCAATATTAACCGTGTGGATGATGGCGGAGATGAAGGCCGGCAGGCGATCCTGCGTGACCTATCGCCGCGTGAAGGGGAAATCGATTCGGAGTTTGACCTCTACCTGGAAGGCGAAAACTTTTACGAATTGGGCGAATTGGTAGGGGTATCGATTGACGGTGTTGACCTGGAGGTGCTGGAATACGATGTCGAATCCGACGAGGATATCTGGGTCTATGTCTACATGCCCTATGAAACCCCGCTTGGTCAGCAGAGGATCACATTCTATTTTGAAAATGGAGAATTTCGCCAGCCCTTCACAGTTTCTGAACCTGATGGAGAAATCCCAATTGAGATTTTGATCGGCGGTGGGGTGCTGGTTTTGGGCGGCATGGGTGTCACAAGTGCCGTATTAATCCGGCGCGCAATCAACAAAAACAAGCAAACCAGAGATCGATCCAAGAAACCGCTGCCGGATTATAGGTTTGAGGTCCAAGAAGATCCAGGCGTGCAAACCGTACGCCCGGAAAGATCTTCCCTGACCCTAGATTGGGATCTGACCTTTGAGGTTGAAGGCGACCCGGGGGAACAAAATATAGCAGCGAGCGGAAATCAATTGATTGCCGATGAATAAGTCCACTGGTTGTATTGATAGCTGTACGTAGCGATGGAGGATGTATGACAACCCTGAACACTTTTTTTGAAACTCAGCAGGATGGCCCGGAATGGGCAAACAGCCTTACCAAAAGCGAGGGGATGGCGCGCGCAAAACAAGCCATCGAAAAAGAGCTGTCCACCTTCCAGATTCCCCAGTCTTTCTATGAAATGCTTATCATGAAGCTTTGTGAGGCGATGGACCTCAAGATTGGAAAGCTTCTGGTGGATGGCTATAAAAAACATCAGGAGATCATCCAGTACCGGGATAAGAAAAACCCGCAAGAAGGCTATCATGAGGTGACCTTGCTGGAACACACCCTGGAATCGAAGCATTCGCCCAAGGTTGTGGTAGTCATCAATAAACAGCCGCGCTTTAGGCTCACTTTCAACATCAACCTGAAATTAAAGCTCAGCGGCGGAAAACTGTATATCCGGGACGGGAAGATCTGGAAAGCTTCCACCGGTTCAGTCAAGGGCAGCGGCACGATTGATTATGAAGGGTTCACCATTCTGAAAAAAGAGACCGAGTCGTATGACCTGCCAGGCATGCATCCCTTTGAACCGGCGGTTGAGATCTGATGGTGATATGGGGTTAACGGCATTGGTTTGATCTGGCCAGGTTTTCTTTTTCTTTACCGCATTTTGAGCAGCAGGTTCGAAACCAAACAAGGGCAGGATTAGCCGAAATAGCATAAAAGGTCTGCGGTGATTTCACAGCAGACCTTTTATGTGCCAGAATCCTGGCTCAAGCTCATGATGGGGGAGAACTTTGGGTCGAAGATTCCGAGAGATGTTTAATTTCTGCTAGGGTTTGCAGCACAAGCGAATTGTTAGGTATTTCCCACTGCTGCATGCCAACGAAAGCGAACTGGACAATACCATTTTTGTCGATGATGAATAATCCCGGGCGTTGACCCAACGAGATCAATTTGCTCTGTACATCAAACTGCTGGTAAACCTCAAGGGTGTCGTCCACCAGCGCAGGGAAGGGTACCGGATTATTGGCAAAGTACCGGTTGGCGTTTTGCATGGTGTCCGGTGCGATAACAACAATCTCAGACTCTAGTTTCTTGAACTGGTCATAATCCTGGCACAACTGCGCCAAATGCCTGCGGCAAAATGGTCATAAAAAACCACGTAAAAAGACCAGGACAACGTTTTTCTGCCCCTGGTATTTTTCCAGGGAAATCATCTCTCCGCTGACGGTGGGTAGCTGGAATGAGGGGGCTGGATAACCGATATTAACAAATCTTGAATCAATGGGCATGGTGGTCTAAATCCTTCGTGCTCTAATTAAATCTCCTTTTCTGGATGTGGTCAGCTGCACTTACCTTACAATGTTTATAAATTGATTATTTAATAATAGGGGTTTTACTAATATTTTCCTATATATTTCTAACGCTTTTTGTTTAAATTGTATATAATATAGTTACAACCATCCATTTCATTTTCTCCTCCTTGCACAACGATGGCTTCCTCACATCAATGAGAATACATCCTGAGGCCATCACCAAAGGTGATCTGAGTGAAGGCAGAGAACCTTTGAAAGAGGAACATTTCCTTCAAACATTAAGATTTCATTGAAACAATGCTCCTGGCAACCAACTTTTTGCAAACCGCATTGTCGCCTTGAAGGAAATCAGAAAGACCTTATAGGAAAATCTAATCCTATGGGGTCTTTTCTGTTCTAGGCGACCTGGTGTCGTAGTTTGCTGCGAAAAGCATATNNTGCCCTGAGTGAAGGCAGGGTACCACCAAACAAGGCAGAATTTCCTTCTACCACCGACAATCCATTATTGCAGCGAAGCATCGAAGCATCATCCCGCCTATCGAGGCACCAATCATTGAGCATCGCAGCACAGAAGGAAATCAGAAAGGCCCTATTCAATCACGGTAGGGCTTTTTCTGTTGCAGGGATCAGGTGCTGGTTCTCGGGGCTGGCCTTGGGGATCTTGGGGAGTGTTTGGGCAAAAAAACAGGCCAGGCTTTTTTCTCCTGACCTGTGGAAACCCAAGTTAGCTCTTGTCCCGGAATTTGATCGGCCCGACATTTTCCGGATGCTTGCCGCGCTTGTCTTTATAAAATGCACGAATCTTCTCCAGATCGGCTTCGACATCGCCCGTTGGGACGAACCCGGGATGCACCCCAATGGTCTTGCTGGGATAGTCGATGAACCCGAAATGGATCGGGACCTGGATCTTGTTGGCGATGTGGTAGAAGCCGGAGCGCCAAAATTCCGTTTTGCTGCGGGTGCCTTCGGGAGATAAGGCCAGCAGTACCTGGTCGGCTTGCTGGATGGCATCTGCAATCAGGTCGACTTTGTTTTCTTTACGGTGGCGGTCAACGGGGATGGCCCCCAGCTTGAGGAGGAGTCCTTTGAATGGGCCCCAGAAAAGCTCATTTTTCGCCAGCCAGTTGGGCTTGAGGCCAATCGCAAACGCCGCCGGGATGGCGTGCACGACGTCCAGATTGCTGGTGTGCGGGTAGAAGATGACCACCATTTTGGGATCATCTGGGACAGTGTAGTCGATGGTCCAGCCCAAGGCTTTCGACAGGATTTTTCCAACCCACTGCAGGAATGGGCTGGGACTGCGGAATTCAATTGTGGGTTTTACAGCAGTTTCATTCACAGGTCTCTCCAAAACAAACAGGATTCATCAGAGTCAAACACCCAAACCACAAAAAAGTTTTTGGGATTCCTAAAGATTTATCGAAGAGGGGGGATGATACAGAAGCGGTCAACTTGACTTGAAGGGCTAATTTTACTGTAAAAAGCTCCAAACGCCTATGTTTTTCTATCGTGAAGAAATTCATTAATTTAAATCGAAAATGGGATTGGTCATGGATCAAGAGGTATTGATGGCTGACGCAACTGGTTGCGAACGGCCTACCGGCATATCGGTGCATAAGAAGCGGACGAACCAAACCAGAACAATAAACCAATCGATATGCCCTGGATATAAACGAGTTACGCAGGCTTTAAGCAAGGGCGAGCAAACACGCCCCCAATTTTACAGCCCCGACCTATCATCCGGGCAATTTTAGGTCGGTTGAGTATCCGAAACCCTGGGAAAATGGACCAGGCTATGCTTTTACCCGGGAGAATTTCGCTTTATCACTCCCGGATGCCGTCATCCATCCGCCAGGTACAGGCTTTCCATGTGGTGTGCGAGACCAAGGTCAAGCAGGCTTTGGACATGCAGGGCCTGCCTGCTGGATGGCTTTAATAAGATCTTTTTTCGATTGGAAGATTTGACAATCAGGAGGGAGCCAAAGTTAGGTTGTGAGTTTGCAGGTGGCTATTTTTGCCAGATAAACTCATCCACCAGCTCCCCCTGGATGTTATAAAACCCGAACCAGAGCTGCTGCGGGGTGGCTTCAACCAGCAGGGCGCCGTAGGTTGCGTTGTAGCGCACCTGGCTGGTGGGCAGGATGTTGTAAATGGCATAGATGGCCCCTCCGCTGAGACCCTGCACGATGTAGGGTATGCCGTCGACCTCCAGCCGTTCGTAGTGGTGGTCGTGCCCGCTGAAGACCACATCTGCGCCCCAGGCCTGGAAAGGCCAC
>DNGN01000261.1 GCA_003486225.1 Chloroflexota bacterium | reverse complement strand
CTTTGATCAAACAGGGGGTCAGTGAACCTTCGCTGATCACGGCTGCCGGACCGCGATTTGAACGCGGAAAAGAACTGGCAGACCGGTATGGTATTGCATTTGGAACAGAAAATGGGCCTGCGTCGAAGGAAGCAGACATTGTTGTGCTTTCTGTCAAGCCGCAGCGCCTGGCAAAAGTCCTGGTGTCGCTGCGCGATCATGTGCGGCGAGATGCTCTGGTTCTGTCAATCGTTGCCGGAGCCAGCATCTCTGGTATTTCTGCTGGCATGAATCATGTGAGAATTGTACGTGCAATGCCAAATACGCCCGCCCAAATTGGCGAGGGAATCAGCGTGTGGACGGCTGCTCCAGAAGTGAGTGACGAGCAGATCGAGCAGGCAAAGATCGTTTTAGGCGCGATGGGGGAGCAGATCCAGGTGGAAGAAGAAAATTACCTAGATATGGCCACCGCACTTTCTGGCACCGGCCCAGCCTATGTTTTTTTGTTCATGGAAGCGATGATTGACGCTGGCGTGCACCTGGGATTTCCCCGGCGAATAGCAGAACAACTTGTCAGGCAGACTGTGCGCGGCTCAGTAGATTTTTACATTCATCGTGATGTGCATGTAGCGCGTTTGAGAAACGAGGTCACCTCTCCAGGCGGCACCACAGCGGCCGCCCTTTATTTTCTGGAAAAGGCTGGTTTTCGGACAGCAATTTCCAGAGCGGTCTGGGCGGCTTATGAACGGTCCCGGGAGCTGGGCAGTGGAGGAAATGCGCACGCACCGGAAAAACCTCAAGAATGAATCCTCGGATAAGTCACTAGATCATGAAATCTTCGCCCTGCCAGACCCCCTTGTCGGGAATGTGTGGATGGGGGTGGTCTGTATCGTGAGTTTCAAGCTTGGCTTCGAGCACAGCCATTCTCTCAAGCAGCGAGGTGATTGCGACACCCATTGTGTCTGGCAGGTTGGTGTGGTTTAGATCAGGCGCGTCGCTTGGACGATGCGGTTTGCTGCGCACGACAACCTGGCCTGGCACGCCAACCACGACCGAATTTTCCGGGACTGTTCGAACCACCACAGCATTCGCGCCAATGCGGCTGTCGTCGCCAATGGTGATGTTGCCAAGAATTTTGGCGCCCGCCCCTAGCACAACCCGGTTCCCAATGGTTGGATGCCGCTTGCCCTTTTCCAGGGCGGTGCCGCCCAGGGTTACCCCATGGTACATGGTCACATCATTGCCAACCTGCGCGGTTTCACCAATCACGACCCCCATGCCGTGATCAATAAAAACCCCTGAACCAATCGTTGCACCAGGGTGGATTTCTATCCCTGTAATGCCGCGCGCCAGCTGGGAGAGCCAGCGGGCTAAAAAGGTTATCTTATGCGCCCAGAGCCAGTGATTAACGCGATGGAGCCAGATAGCATGCAGCCCGGAATAAACCAGCGCTACCTCTAGCTTGGATCGAGCCGCCGGATCGCGCTCCAAGACCGATACAATGTCCCGGCGGATCATTTCAAAAAATCCCGATACGCCCCGGCTTTCACGTTCAATAGGCATGGTTTTAGCAGCCATAACAGTTCCTTCTCTAGGAGAGGCGGCACAGGCGGTTTGCTGACTAAACAGGGTCAATCAGCAAACCACCGGCACCTCTCCAGCAGTATTTTTTTAATCTCTGAGGTGTGCGTAGAGAGCAGAGGTAAGATAACGCTCACCAAAAGAGGGGATAATCACAACGATCATTTTGCCTGCATTTTCAGGCCGTCGCCCGATCTGCAGGGCAGCCCAGGTGGCAGCCCCGGAGGAAATGCCAACCAGCAAACCCTCATCGGTTGCCATTCGGCGGGCAGTTTCCATGGCATCTTCGTCTGATACGCGCACGATCTCATCATAAATCTCGGTATTCAGAACTTTGGGAACAAATCCCGCGCCTATGCCCTGGATTTTATGGGGCCCTTTCTCCCCACCAGATAAAACCGGGGAGGCATCAGGCTCCACCGCAACAGATTTAAAGGATGGCTTACGTGCCTTCAGCACCTCGCTAACACCGGTGATGGTGCCGCCAGTGCCAATGCCGGCAACCAATAGATCCACTTTGCCGCCCGTATCCCGCCAAATTTCCTCTGCAGTGGTTTTTCGATGGATCTCCGGATTGGCCGGGTTTTCAAACTGCTGGGGCATGAAATACATACCCGGATCGGAGGAGGTAATCTCTGCCGCGCGGTTGATGGCCCCTCCCATTCCCTCAGCAGCGGGTGTAAGGACCAGTTCAGCGCCGTAAGCCCGCAGCAGCATGCGCCGCTCCATGCTCATACTTTCGGGCATGGTCAAAATACATTTGTATCCCTTGGCAGCAGAGATCATAGCCAGCGCGATGCCGGTATTTCCACTGGTAGGTTCCACAATCGTCATGCCTGGTTTAAGCGCGCCAGATCTCTCGGCAGCATCGATCATCGAAAATCCGATGCGATCTTTGACGCTCTTAGCAGGATTATAGAATTCAAGTTTTGCGACCACATCAGCACCTACCCCCTCAGTGATACGGTTAAGGCGCACCAGCGGGGTATTGCCAATCAGGTCGGTAATGTTTGAAGCGATGTTCATGGATCAGGTCTCCTGTAATGTTTATTTAAATAAAATTCGCCAACGGAAAAGAGGGGTGTACCGGAAAAATAATAGACGGTATGCAAATACCCTGTGAATATTATTCACTAGCGGAGTTCGCACACCGTCTCTAAGCCGTTGGCGTCGGTTTGTTATTTAGAGGCGGTGGCTACGAACCCCGCCTTAAACACGAGCAATAAGTTTGGGTGATCATCATTGCCATAATTCTATCGGATAGACTCATTTTGTCAAGTCAACCTTACGCATCATCATGAGAAATTAATCTAACTGGAGCTGGGGACTCGCAAACCTGGGGATACGACCAGCAATTTGCCCTGATCATATCCCCAGTACGAAACGCCTCTATCGCGNNCCAATCTCAGGCAGGATGTCTACCAGGGAGGCATTCTCTGTGATCAATTGGTAATAGGCTTCGATCGCATTGGCATGGGGGGTGATCCTGGAGAGGATCGCCATCGGCCCTTCCATGCGGGTCATGAGCAGGGGGGCAATGGGGATCGCACCACCCGCGAAGCCCAAGACGAAACCAAGCAAGGTACCCATGTCTGCGGCCTGTTTTTTCGACTTCACCAGGGTGGCCAGCAGCAGCCCCAGCGAAGTGGAAGTCATGGCGACCACAAGTGTCAGGACAATCAATCCAATTGGCGATTGTCCAAGCGGAATATCAAAGAAAAGGTTGCCTACTGCAAAGATCAGGACAACCTGAATGCAGGGAACGACCATGAAACCCAGCATTTTTCCACCAATGATCGCGCTGCGGGGCAGCGGAGCGGCAACCAACCGCCGCAGAGTACCCACCTCGCGCTCGTCCTGAATAGACTCGGCACAGGTACCGACAACGAAGAAGATGAACAAAACGATATAGGCAGCGTACACATAAGAAACGAATGCCATCATGCCGCCTTCAGCGGATTGGCCTGCCAGGTCCTGGCTGACGACCTCAATGGCCGGGCTGCGCCGCATCTCATTCAACTGGGTCATGATGACACCCAGGTTTTGTGCCCCAATGGCAGCCAACTGATCCGAGGTGGCGATTTCGAGCAGCCCGGACTGATTCAACACGGACCGGACGCCGTACTGCACTTCACCCCAAATATTGACCTCTGCGACCACCTGGTTCATAATCCCGCTGACAATACTGACACTTTCTGGCTGTGCCGGATCGACGATGACTTCAACTGCCACCGGGGTATAGGAATCGATCTTTTCTGAAAGGTCTGACGGGATCACAATGGCCGCGGCAATATCGCCCTTGGCTACTTTTTGTTCGGCATCTGCGCTCTGCTCAAAGGTTTCCACATCCAGCACCTCAATACTTTCAAGCGCTTTGACCACCTCCTGGCCGAAAACTCCTGAATCGTCATTCACCAGGCCAACATGGAGCAGGATGTTGGGTGTTTCTCCCTCTGCCGCAACCGCCAGGTTCGCGCCGCCCTGCACGCTGCTCAGGAGGATAGGGAAGAGAAGGAGCATCGCCATTCCGCCGCGGTCGCGGGCCAGCACCTGAATCTCCTTCCAAGCTACAGCAAATATCAATCGTAGATTTTTCATTCTCCATCTCCTCTCTAATCAAAATCGAAGCGCCATAGACCAACGAGGAAAAAGACCAGCGAGAAGCCCAATAGCACGATCATTTCGAGGGAAACATCCACCAGCATCACCCCGCGCACCATGATATTATCCAGCAAGCGGTTTGCCCAATAATGGGGCAGCACCATTGGAACAGGCCCCAACATGGTTTCAAGGATGAAATACGGGATGATCGAACCGCCAAGGGTGCCCAGCCCCCACAAAATCAGGGTGCTGAGGCCGCCGATCTGGTTCTCGGTGCGCGCCAGCGAAGCGATTAGCACACCCAGGGCACTCGAGCAAAGGGCGATCAACAAAATCGCGATCACCAGGGCAAGAGGATCTCTCCCCATGGCAACCGGCGTAAAGCCCATCGCTTTCAACCCGTATGCTCCAAAGGCGAAAATCACGGCCGTCTGAATAATGGCGGTGATGAAATTTGGGATGACCTTGCCAGCCAGCAACGTAGCTTTGCTGATCGGGGCGGCTAATAGGCGGCGGAAGGAACCATATTTCTTCTCGTCGTAAATGGAGCGGGCCGTAGTTTGCGCAGTGAGAAACACAAACAGGACGGTAAAACCTGGTACCGCAACCTCAGCACTGCTGGGAAGTTCTTCCTTCTCGCTTTCCTGGCCGGGGACGGTTTGAACAATCGTGACCAAAGGCCGGTCATCTGCCAGTTCAAACTGGCTCTGGGCCTGGGCAATGATCTTATCCAAGCCAAAAGCCTCCTGATAGGCTTCAGGAGCGTTGGCCTGCATATCGCCCATCTGCTGCAAGCTGGCCAAGAGCTGGCTCTCCAGGGCCATATCCTGCGAGACACCTTCCACCACCAGGCGCACAGCTTCGGTCTGCTCCATATTCGCATCGGGGTGGCTGAGCAGCCTCAGGGTGACCTTCCGTCTTTGGGAAATGCCCTCCGTAAAATCTGCAGGGATGGTGAGCACACGCCCGATCTCACCTTTTTGCAGTAGATCGTTGGCGTCAGCTTCATCCTTTAATTCAACCTGAACGCCGCCTGCGGCTTCCAGAGAATCCAGCAAGATCGCGGCCTGCTGCCCGCCATCAAGATCCACTACGGCTAACGGGATGCGCTGGTCCTCGTCTCCAGAGGCAAACTCCGCCGCCACCGCGCTATATGCCAGGATGAAGATCAGGGGCAGCAAGAAAAGCTGGATGATTGAGCCGCGATCTTTGAGAAAGATTTGTATGTCTTTAAACGCAATGCTTAATGCAGTCATAGCTCACTCCCTCAGTTTCTTGCCGGTCAGATGCAGGAAGACACTCTCAAGGTTCGGCTCTAATATCTCCAATGATGTGAGGTTAATATCCTTTTCGTTGAGATAGCTGATGACGCTCACAATGGCAGTCTGGCTGTGCTCGGCCACAACCTTGACCACAGGAGTAGCTGCCACCGGCTCGCGTTCCTGGGTTTCCACTTCTTCTACCGGCGGCGGGGCCAGCGGCTGGGTGGTCAGTTCGGCACTTTTCACACCTGGCAGGTGGCTAAATTTTGCCAGCAGACCGTCATCCACTTTTTCCAGCCCGACGTGGATCACACCGCCGCCCAGCAAGGCGATCAGGTTCTTGATAGTGTCCATGGCGATGATCTCTCCCTGGTCAATGATGGCGACCCGGTTGCAGAGCAGTTCGACCTCTTCCATATAGTGGCTGGTGTAGACAATGCTCATGCCGCGCTCGCGGTTGAGTCGCAGCACACTTTCAAAAATGTGGTTGCGGCTTTGGGGGTCCACCCCCACCGTCGGCTCGTCCAGGAAGAGCAGCCTGGGGTGATGCAGCAGCCCGGCGGCGATGTTGACACGCCGCTTCATGCCGCCTGAATAATGATCTACGGCTTCATCGGCGCGCTCGGTCAGCGAGACAATCCGCAGCACATCTTCTACGCGCTCCTTGAGATCTTTGCCCTGCAACCCGTAGATGCGGCCAAAGAAGTTCAGGTTGGCCCGGGCGCTGAGGGTCGGGTAGAGTGCCAGGTCCTGCGGAACCAGGCCGTTGATCTTCTTGGCCTGGTCCATATCCTTGCGGATATCGTAGCCACCAACGCGGGCCGTGCCAGAGGTCGGCTCGATCACACCGGTCAGCATCGAGATGGTCTGGGTCTTGCCGGCTCCGTTCGGGCCCAGCAAACCGAATACTTCTCCTTGCTGTACCTCGAAGCTGATGCCTTTAACAGCTTCAAAGTCCCCGTATTTCTTCTTCAAATGATCAACTTCCAAAATATTAGGCATTGGACTCCTCCTCTTTCTTTATAGATTATCCAAACGATACCCAGGCAGGGTGACTGCCTATAACTTCTACTTTAGCACTTTAGAAGATGCATGTCATCCAGCAAAGGGTTGAATGAGGGGTTTAAGCGGGGATTAAATTGGCAAAAGACTTGTGCGGGGCAGATGGTAAGGAACACCCAACGGATTGGCAAAGTGGAAAGCCGATTTCAGCCTGCTCGGACGGCAAATTTTTTACTGGCACTGAGATACAAGGAATGCAGTCGCTAGCTTAATGATTCAATCCATAAGACTGACTTTTGTCATGCATCCAACGGTTATGTGCCCCAGATAAAAATTTTTTCGAGCCCTTTTCAGATAGATTGCTAGTGATTCATGGTAACATTTCAGAGAGTCCCCCCATTCATGCAGCCAGGACAATTCCCCTACCCAATTAAAAAGGAGCCCCAATGCCCTCTAAAACTCCCCCTGAACAAATCGATGCCAAATCATTAGACGATTACCTGGAGGTGATGTCCAAAGCTGTTTTCCAGAGCGGTATGTCCTGGCAGGTGGTCGAGGCCAAGTGGCCTGG
>DNGN01000113.1 GCA_003486225.1 Chloroflexota bacterium | reverse complement strand
TGGAGGCCTCGAAAGGCCATGGCAGAGTCGCCCCCAGAATCAGCGTGTCAAGCCCAATCAGAAAGGCGGCAAATGACCCAGCGATGAAAAAGTAGATCCAGGCCAAAATCACATTCGCACCCACAGATGATTTCCAGGTGATTGACGTGTATATCGCGTAAATAAAGACGTCTACGGCCAGAATCAGTGCTACAGCTGTGAGCCAGGCTACCCAGCGATGGGCAGACTGCTTTACTGCAGATATTTGTTTTACAAATTGGTCGAATGAAAGTTGTGTTTCTTGTTTGGGTTGCGGGGGATTAGCATATAGAGCTTTATTTTCCATTGTCATCCCTCCTTTCCAAATCAAAACAATGGAAAAAACAAAACCCTCCCATCAAAGATCAGGAGGGTGATAATCTTATTTCGTTACTCCCATATACAATTATTCGAGTGGTGTGTGGCAATGCATGGGTGTACTTTAATTTTACAAGATTTTCCAAGCCCAAGCAAGAAAAACCCGCATTAGGCGATTGAATGGATCAAGCGCTCATGCTGCACAGGCAATATCGTTCGCCTAGGTTTCCCCCCTGCCTGCGCTCATTTGCCAAAGCCAGCGCTCATTCTTTCTGGCTGTCACGCCAAAAATTTCCTGATAGCTCTTCAGCCAAAACAGGATCATGCAGCCCCACACACAGCTCAAAGTTATTCGCCAGCCCGCGGTTTTCAATATTGGCCGATCCGAGGATTATTTCCCCATCCTCTGTCCAGGCGATCTTGGAATGCATGTTCCTTTTTTTATAGCGGAAAATAGTTGCCCCAGAAAGCTTCAATTTTCTCAAGGCGATTCGATTTACCAGGTCGATGATTGGGACCCGGGTGGAATTAGAGACCATGATATTGAGTTGAAGCCCGTTTTCAAGTTGAGAAAGCAGGGCATTGAGCAATTCCTTGGGGGGCAAAAAATACCAGTAACGGAAATATATTGGGGAGTGGGCATTGAGGACCAGACTCACGATGCAGCGGTAGATATCCCTTCTTGAACCAGGTACCGTAAGAATCACCCTGGCATCACCAATGCAGGATGTGGGCAGATCCATTTCCGGAACTGCAGAGTAAGGCCTATCTTTGGACCTTGAGCGGACGAAATCAAACAGGTCGTGTCCGATATCGCCTAGAGTTCCATCAATCAGCAGGTTGGTATCCTGCCAATCCAGATAGTAATCGCCGATGTTTGATCCGCCCAGAAATAGATAATTTTCATCTATGGCACACATTTTAATGTGCAAACGATCCAGAAAAGACATGCGCGGCCCTGCGGGATTAAAGAGAGTAACTTCTATTCCTGCACTTTTAAGTTGTTCCACCATCCTGAGGTTGTTGATCAGATTCAGCGGATGGTCGGTTATGGTTCCCAGGTAATCTGCCATGATACGGACTTTTACCCCGGCAAGAGCCTGGGGAATTAACACCTCGTTCAGTCGATCTGCCCAAACACCCTGATCATAGATCAGGTAAAGCATGCTGATCGATTTTTTAGCTTTTGAGATCAAATTCCATAAAGTTTCGTAAAAGGGCCCCACTTCATGGAATAAGTGATATTGATTGTGCATTTTTTCTTAATTTTCTTTAAACGTGAAAAATGATTGTCAGATGAGACGAAACGAGGAGCGCCAAGATTTTATGACATTTTGCCTATCAAACGCACGTTTGCTGCCCATGCAGCAAGAAATGTAATGTCCTGATTCATTATACAAAATACAGAGGGGGACATCAATATCGATACCCTGTTTGGCTAGGATCTCCTCCCCATTTCGGTACTGATCATAAACTTAGGTCAAAAACCAGTAAGTGTACCTCACCAAAATTACCCCCGTATTCCAATAGGCTGGATTTGAGCCCTGTCCTTTTCCCCGATTCCCCGGCTTATGCGCTTGGGAACTTGTCTGCGGCGCGGAAGACCACCGGGCCGTGTCCGCTGCAAACGATCGCGGGCTGCATGGCAGCCTGACGCTGTACTGAGGCGCGCATCTGCCCCGCATCCCAATTGAAGATCTTCATGCGGTTGTAAAGCACGGTATCCGGTTGGGTCGAGACTGAATCCCCGGCGAAGAGCAGCTTGTACTGCGGTATGTAATAGGAGATATGCCCCGGTGTGTGGCCGGGACTGAAGACCACTTCCATCCCACCCAGGATCGGCAGCAGGTCGCCATCCGCCAGCACCTGGTCGACCGGTATGCGCATCCCACCGCCCAGGCGTTCCAACCTGGCGGTAAGCGGGGTCAGGGCGCCCAGCTGCAACGGGCGTGAAGAACGCCCTTCTGCCAGGGCTTCGGCTTCGATCTGGCTGGTAAAGATACGTGCCCCGGAGATCTCTTTCAGCTTTGGGGCAGCGCCGACATGGTCGAGGTCAGCATGCGTCAGCAGGATGGTTTTCAGTTCTTTGGGCGAGTGTCCCAGGGAGTCCATAAACCCTACCAGCGTCCTGAACGAGCGCTTAAGACCGGCATCAATCAAGGTCAGGCCGGATTTATCCACGATCAAATAACAGTTGCTGACCCGCAGGTCAATCTGATAAACACCCGGTACGATTTCTATGGTACACGCTCCTCTTCCAGCTCAAGCCAATCACCGCGCCACAGGGCCAGATCCACCTGGACCGCCATTGCCCCGGCCTGGCGCAGTTCTGCGATCTGGCGCGGCTGATAGACTCCACCTGCCGCAATCACTGTCACCCCTATGGAATGCAATTCGCAAACGATCTGCAGCGCCAGGGGATAGATCCCCGGACCGTACATGCGCCCATGCATGAGGTGCTCTCCAATTGGCAGGGAGCCGCGCGGGGCGCCCAGGCTGACCGCCGCGGCACCGGCTGCTTCGAGCGCAGGGGCCAGTGCTACACTGCGGGTCATGGGCAGGCGGACGATGACTGGCATCTCTCCCTGGGCAGCGGAAACAATCTCGGCAGCTTCCTGCTGGTCAATGTTTTGAGGAAATCCGATCTCAACCGCTGTGACATTCTCCACCATCTCCAGCCGCTCAACACAGGCCTGGATTTCTCCCGGAGGGGATGCCAGCAGGTGGACGATCACCGGCAAGGGTGCTTGCGTCCAGCGCGTGCTGAACTGGTCCAACAGCGGATAAAACCCGGGGTTGGGGTGGCCGCT
>DNGN01000291.1 GCA_003486225.1 Chloroflexota bacterium | reverse complement strand
CCGCTCATCATCGAGTTCATTCAGGGTCTTATCCAAAAAGAAGCCGCGTATGCCGCACCGAACGGCGATGTCTATTTCAGCGTCATCAGTGATGATGATTATGGCAAACTCTCTGGCCGCAAACTCGATGACATGCAGGCAGGCGCACGCATCGAAGTGGAAGAATCCAAAGACCACCCAATGGACTTCGCTCTCTGGAAAGCCGCGAAGCCCGGCGAAATTTCATGGGATAGTCCGTGGGGCAAAGGCCGCCCCGGCTGGCACATCGAATGCTCTGCCATGAACCTCGCCGAACTCGGCGAACAGATCGATATCCATGGCGGCGGCAACGACCTGATCTTCCCGCATCATGAGAATGAGATCGCTCAATCCGAGAGTTTCACAGGAAAACCCTTTGCCAGGTATTGGCTGCATAATGGTATGATGCAGCTCTCCGGTGAGAAGATGTCCAAATCTTTGGGGAATTTGGTTACCATTGGCGATTTCCTGGAAAATTACGAAGCGGATGTGCTCCGCATGCTGGTCCTGAATTCAAATTACCGCAATCCATTGACCTTTAGCGATGATGTCTTGGATCAAACATCCCGCGCTTTAGAACGTCTGCGCGGCGGCCTGCGCCTGGCATTTCCAGAGGCAGCGGGTGCCCCGCAAGAGATTCTGGATGCCTTGGCCGCCCAGCTGGAGAAGACCAAAACAGGTTTTATCGAAGCCATGGATGATGATTTTAATTCTGCTGGCGCATTAGGCCACATGTTTGAACTGGTGCGCAGTCTCAACCAGGCCCGCGATGCCAGTGCCACGGCAGATCAATTATCCGCTGCCCAGCAAGCCCTCAGGGAATTTGGCGAGGTCTTGGGTTTGAAGATGGAAACTGAGGCCGCAGACCAAGCCGGAGCTGCACCCTTCATCGATTTGTTGATCGAGATTCGCAAGGACCTGCGCCAAGAAAAGCTGTGGGCACTCTCAGATAAAGTGAGAGATGCATTGAAGGCTCATGGGGTGGTGCTGGAAGATACCAAGGACGGCACCATCTGGCGTTGGGAAAATTAACCTGGCTGCCGGGCTCTGATAATTCTTGTATTCTCGCAGCTAACCAACCCGGAAGAGGGATACGATAAGTGAAAGAATGGTTGTACGGCCGAAACCCGATTTATGAAGTCCTGCGCGCTGGGAGGCGGCAGGTATTTGGGCTTAAGGTCGCCAAAGGGGCTCAGGAAAAAGGCCGTTTGGCTGAAGTCATATCGATTTGCCGCTCCAAGAATATCCCAGTAAAGGTTGTGGCCCGGCAGGAACTGGATCAGATCGACCGCAATCATCAGGGACTAGCCCTGCAGGCGGGCGACTACCAGTATGCAGATCTGCGCGATATGCTCTCCCTGGCAGTTGAGCGCGAGGAACCCCCTTTCTTGCTGCTTTTGGATACGCTGCAAGATCCGCAAAACCTGGGCACACTCCTGCGTACTGCGGAAGCAGTTGGCGTGCATGGTGTCTTGCTTCCGCATGCCCACACAGCCACAATCACCCCCGCCGTCGTCAGTTCTTCATCGGGCGCATGCGAGCATCTGCTCGTGGCACAAACCAACCTGGCCCAAACGATAAGCCTGCTAAAAGAGCAGGATGTCTGGGTAATTGGCCTGGATGGGGGGGAGGGGTCCCAGCCCCCGGAAAGGGTGAACCTGAAAGGCGGGTTGGCCCTGGTTGTCGGCAGCGAAGGTGAGGGGATGCGCCGCCTGGTGCGCGAACGCTGTGATCTCCTGATGCGCTTGCCAATGCGCGGTCAGATCGAGTCTCTAAATGCGGCGGTGGCTGGCTCGGTAGCCCTCTACCTGGCTTTGGCGGCCCGCACTGCGTAAGGTTCAGGCTGTGATGGGTTGGACAAATCTAAAACAGAACCTGGTGCAGTTCACCGGGCGGTTAAAGCAAGAACTGCAAGTTTACCGGGCTGTTATGGCAGACGAGCGCACACCCTGGCCCGCGCGAATGCTGCTGGGTGCCGCAGTGGGATACTTAATTCTGCCCTTTGACCTGATCCCAGATGCGATACCTGTGCTGGGGCAGCTGGATGACCTTCTGATCGTACCAGGGTTATTCTGGTTGGCCTTGAGGCTGATTCCAGCAGAGATTCTGGACCAGGCCCGGCAGCAGGTGCAGGCAGAAACAGCAAGCGGGTAGGGCCGAAGAAAAAAAATTCACCATTGGGGTCCAAACGCTGCATTCAGGTTCCACGGCCTCCCCAAAACTCAGTGATGAGAAACTCATAGATTCCCCTTTTTACTATTGACGCGCGGCCAGATTCACAGTAAACTTTTTTGCTGGCTAGACACGCGGATATCTTGTCGGTGTGTTTTCATTCTGGTATAATCGTTTGGCTTGGGATGGTACGTTAATAGGTTGATAAAAACAATCAGCAAAGCTGATTATTCGCCACCATAGCTCAGATGGTAGAGCAATCGCCTTGTAAGCGATGGGTCATCGGTTCGATTCCGATTGGTGGCTTGTTGTAAGCTGGCGAGTGAGGCTGAAAATATTCAGCGTCGCTCCCTAGCCAACAACGGCTAGCATTATTGCCACGGGCAGGTACCCAAGCGGCCAAAGGGGACTGACTGTAAATCAGTTGTCAGACGACTTCGGGGGTTCGAATCCCTCCCTGCCCACAAAGAAGTTGCCATTGGCAACTTCTTTGAATGAATGTATATGCACATTCAAGAGCGAGAAAACGGAGAAATTGACCCGATCATGATCTCCGGGCAATCGGGTTCCCGATTGTATGCCTCCATAGCTCAGGCGGTAGAGCGCATTCTTGGTAAGAATGAGGTCATGGGTTCGAGTCCCATTGGAGGCTCTCGAAATATGCTGATGAAATTATAAGGAGATAGATTGATGGCAAAGCAAGTATTCG
>DNGN01000260.1 GCA_003486225.1 Chloroflexota bacterium | reverse complement strand
TCCCCTTTTTTTGTCCACAGCTTTTGCTGAAATCTACCCGCCTAACAATCCATAGATATGCTGTCATTTGGAATACGCGCCCCTGCATATTCAGTGATAATGGTCCACTGACAAATCCATCCACATCATCCACACCCCCTATTACTAATACTAAATATACATAATCTATATAATAAACTATGTGAATCTTTTCTTGCCTCCAATTCTAAAAAACTGTACAATACCCTTATCATGAACGCGAGCCTGATAAAAACATTCCTGGTCATCTTTTTCATCCTCATGGTTCTGGCCGCTTTTTCTTTCTTGCGCCAGCGCAAAATGAAAAAAATCGCTTATGCATTCTGGGGGACTTTCGCTTTACTCTTGCCAGGGTTTGGACCGTTCTTTGTGATCGCTTACCGACCAGGAGAATGGAAGGAAAAGAGACACAACGCTCGTTTTTTTTCCAGGGAAAAGCGTTAGCGAAGAAAAAAGATCTTCTAAAAGGATAATCCTATGAAACAAGACCGTTTTCTCACAAGCATTCTGGTCGGTATTGGCGTATTGATCGTTCTGGCTCTGGCGTTGTTTTTTACCCGCCAGGATACGTTAACCTACAAAGACGACGACACCCCGGAAGGGGTGGTGCACAATTACTCCCTGGCGCTTTACAACGGGGATTACCAGATGGCCTACACATATTTGGCCGAAAAGGAACACAAGCCCAGCTATGAAGAATTCCGTTCGCCGTTCCTGAAGCATTACGTAGATCCGAACAGCGCAGGTCTGGAAATTGGCGAAACAAAGTTTGAAGGGGATGAAGCTTTTGTGACCGTATACCTGATCCACAACCCAACTGACCCGTTCTCAAGTGGCTATCGTGGACAGGAAGTTGCCCAATTGGTGCGCCAAAACGGGGAATGGAAGATCGTAAGCATGCCTTACAACCTGTGGTACTACGATTGGTACCAGGTTCCGCCGGAAGGCATTAAAAGAGAACCGGCGTTTTAGGAGGCCCTCATGAGAACCATCCGGCGTTTGTACTTTTACCTGGTTGCCATTATCAGCCTTGAAGTCGTGTTGTGGGGAGTGATCGGCCTGCTGCGAAGCATGGTCTCAGCGACGGTTTCAAGTACGGCTGATGCCCTGGCGCAGGCGCTGGCGCTCATCCTTGTGGGTGTGCCAATCTTCCTGTTCCACTGGTTATGGACACAGCGCCTTGCTGCAAAAGACTCCGAAGAAAAGGCGGCCAGCCTGCGGGCTATCTTCCTTTACGCGGCATTGTTTGCCACACTCTCCCCGGTTGTCCAGAACACGCTGGCTTTCATCAACCGTTCCCTGCTCGGTTTTGCGAAGCTTGATCCCTACCGCGCGTTGATCGGCGGCAGCCAGAGTTGGGCGGATAACCTGATCGCAATCGTGGTCAACGGCGTGGTGGCCTATTATTTCTGGACTGTTCAGAAAAAGGAATGGGCCTCTCTGCCTGATAAAGAAAACTTCGCCGATACCCGCCGCCTGTACCGTTATCTCTGGCTGCTGTACAGCCTGTTGATGGTGGTCTTTGGGGCCCAGCAAACCTTGCGATACATCTTCTATATTCCCATGCCTGATTATTTAATTGGGAATGTCGGCCGTGAAATGTTCGCCAACGGATTAGCCCTGCTCATCGTCGGCACGCCGTTATGGCTGTATGTCTGGAGCGCCATTCAGGGCTCCCTGTCTATTCCCGTTGAACAGAACTCNNGCCTGGGAATCCTTTATTTTCTCTCTCTTATCGGTGTGGTGACCGTGCTCTCCGCCGGCGGAACTTTGTTGAATGTGTTATTGCGATGGGCTTTTGGAGAGCAAATTCCCTGGAACGAGTTCGTCAATCAAATAGGCGACCCTATCTCGATAGGTCTTCCGATGGCTGGTTTATGGGCATATCACAGCCCCTGGTTGAGGCGCCAGATTGATGTAGATGAAGATATCCTGCGGAGGGCAGGGAAAAAAAGATTTTACAGCTATATCCTGTCCGTGCTGGGGCTGGGCGCTTCAGTGGTCGGTTTGTCTCTGACCTTCTCATTCGTGATCGACATTTCAACAGCAAGAGCCATTTGGGGAGACACTTTACGGTTGAGGCTTTCAGGGTCATTGGCGACACTGGCTGTTGGCCTTCCTGTCTGGTTGAGAATGTGGAATCCCTTGCAGGGGGAAGCCCTGTCGGATTCAGAGCAGGGTGAACACGCGCGCCGGTCTGCTATCCGCAGAGTGTATCTGTACCTGGCGTTATTCGCGGGCGTGATCGGCGGAATGGCGACCGCGGTCGGTTTCGTTTACCTGATAATCAATACTCTCCTGACAGGGAATGCAGAACCAGATTTTGTTCCCCAACTATTGAACATGCTCACATTATTGATCCTGTTTGTTGTGCTGCTGGTTTACCACCTGCGATGCCTGCAAGGTGACGGACAGAGAGCAACGGCCAAGATGGAATCACGCCAGCGCGATTTCCCAGTGGTCCTGTTCGATCCGGGGGATGATGATTTTGTGGAATCCATGAAAAAGGCCCTGGAGAAAAACGCGCCAGATGTCCCGGTAGTGGTGCAGTCCCCGGATAAAAGAGTGGATGGGGATGTGCAGGCGGTGCTCCTGCCGGCCTCACTGGCCGTCAACCCGCC